>JAHDIL010000096.1 GCA_020630835.1 Verrucomicrobiota bacterium | reverse complement strand
AGCTTAGCCATGTATAGCAAAAGTAGTAGGATAAAAAGGGTGATGAGATCAATAGAAAACGACTCGGATACCAAATCGATTACTTTGACTGACCAATCAGATCGCTAAATTCCTCGAAAAAATAACTCGCATCGCTGGGGCCAGGAGCAGCCTCGGGGTGATATTGCACGGAGAAGATGGGGTGCTCGCGGTGTTTCATACCCTCGACCGTTTCATCGTTCAGATTCACGTGAGTTACCTCGATTTCTTCAGGAAGAGAATCCCCTTTTACGGCGAACCCATGATTCTGCGAGGTGATGGAAATCTTTCCGTCGCGCAAGTCTTTCACCGGATGGTTGCCTCCTCGGTGTCCAAATTTGAGCTTAAAGGTTTCACCGCCAAAAGCGTGGGCTAAGATTTGATGGCCTAAGCAGATGCCAAAGATAGGCTTTTTCCCGATCAGTTCTTTCACCTCCGAGTGGATATAGTCGAGAGAAGCTGGATCTCCGGGGCCGTTCGAGAGGAAAATGCCGTCGGGGTTTTTCGCCAAAACTTCAGCAGCTGGCGTGCGCGAGTTAACGACTTCCACCTCAAAGCCAGCGCGGCGCAGGCTTCGGAGAATGTTGCGCTTAAGGCCGAAATCGTAAGCGATGATTTTATGTTGGACGGGAGGCAGCGTTTCGTATTGCTCGCCATCGGTTTCTTCAAACACGGTGTCTACGGAGGGGTTTACAACCGTCCAACGGCGGCTCATTGTATTCTCGGGATCCCAAAGGAAAGTCTCTTTTGTAGAGACTTCTTTGACGAAATCAGAGCCGGCCATAGGTGCGGCATCTTGAGCGCTTTTTATGGCTTCGTCAGCGGAAAGGCTGCCATCCGTGGTCAGAGTAGCTCGCATGGTTCCTGCCTCACGTAGCTTCTTTGTGAGGGCGCGCGTATCGATGCCCTCGATGCCTGGCACGCCCGATTCGACTAGGTAGTCGTGCAGCGGCTGCGAGCTGCGCCAGTTGCTCGGCACGTTACAGAGCTCTTCGATGACAAAACCTCGGACATGGACCGAGTCGCTTTCGCAGTCGACCTCGTTGACTCCATAGTTTCCGATTAGCGGGCATGTCATGGTCATGATTTGGCCACGGTATGAGGGGTCAGTGAGGATCTCCTGATAGCCAGTCATTGAAGTGTTGAAACAAATCTCCCCTGACTGAGTAGTCGCTGCGCCGAAGGCGATGCCTTCGTAAACGGTGCCGTCTTCTAGGGCGAGGATAGCCTTCTGTCGTGTTCTTGCCATGGTTCGTCTGAAAGTGGGGAGCAGGAGGTTTTGTCTGCCACCCCCTCTGGGTGAGCTGACCGTTTTCGGCGAGCCTGCAGAACTAGGCAGAAACACCCTGCTTTTCAAGCCTGATTTGCTGATCCAGAAAGAGGATTCTCGCCTTGCGCCGCACACATCGGTCCTGCGGCAGGTTGGTTTTCGCCGGTTTGCCATCGGAGAGGGCTACTCGTTCGATTTCGAGAATAGATTTTCGAGTGATGTTGCTGATGCGCTCTTCGTTCAACCACTGATGTAGCCATCGCCTGCGTAGGGCCGGTGAGGCGTTGCGCAGCGATTCGACGCATAGGCCGTGCTCTCTTCGTGGGAGCGGGTGGTCATCGAGCAGTTGATTTAGCAGGTCGGCTTGCTCCCTCCGGAGTTCACTCGCTCGTCCCACCAGTGCAGCGCTATCTTTGGCGATGATTTCGTCGCAGAGAGGTAAGAGCTCTAGGCGCACTCGATTGCGAGTGGCGCAGGCTGTTTCGTTGCTCTCATCTGGTGCGATACTCCATTCGTTGGTCTCGGCGAGAGCTTCGAGTTCACGCTTGCGGAAAGGGAGCAGCGGGCGCCAAAGCGTCAGTTTAGTGCCTGTAATCACGAGGCTGGTTTCGTTGCGCATGCCAGATAGGCCATCGATTCCGCTTCCTCGTAGCAAGCGCATGAGCAGCGTCTCTGCCTGGTCGTCTAGATGATGCGCGAGGACTAACGTCTCCGTATTCAGCTCGCGAGCTTTTTGGGCAAAGAACCGATGCCTCTCTTCTCGAGCTGCTGTCTCGAGCGAGAGTTTTTTCTCTAAGGCGATCGCAGGAATGTCGCAGCGGTGTTCGTGGAAGGGGACTCGCAGATGATGAGCCGTTTTCCGCACCAGTTCCGAGGCGGCGACAGAGTGGTCGCCTCGGATACCGTGTTCCACGTGGAGAACGTGAAGTTCGCCGCCCTTAGGCATCCCTGCCTGCATGAGGTGGAGCAGGGCTATCGAGTCGACGCCTCCTGATACAGCGACCAGCATACGCTGACCGGCCATGTGAGTGCGCATTCCCTCCATGAGATCAAGAAATCGGAGTTTGAGCAGGTTGTCTGGAGGGAATTTCACGAAAAGAAAGGGTGGAAAGAGCGGCGGGATTCAGGGACAATAGCTGTAGGTAGCTGCTCTTCCACTGCTTACTGTGCATCTTACGCCATGTCGATTTTCTCTCTTTCCTCATCGTTCGAACCACAGGGCGATCAGGGCCAGGCTATTGCAAAGCTTTCGAAATCGCTCTTGGCGGGAAATGAGCATCAGACCTTGCTCGGTGTGACGGGTTCGGGAAAGACCTTTACGGTGGCAAATGTCATAGAGCAGGTGTCGAAACCGACCCTCATCATCTCGCATAACAAGACTCTGGCCGCACAACTCTATAGCGAGTTTAAAGCGTTCTTCCCCAACAACGCCGTTGAGTATTTTGTCTCCTATTTCGACTACTATCAGCCTGAGGCCTACATACCTCGCACTGATACCTACATCGAGAAAGATTCCTCCATTAATGATGAGATCGAGCGCTTGCGGCTATCCGCGATGAGTTCTCTTATGATGCGGAATGATGTCATTGTTGTTTCTAGCGTGTCCTGCATCTACGGTTTGGGATCGCCCGATGACTATCAGAACATGATGGTCCCTGTTCGCGTCGGATTGGAGAAGGATCGCGATGAATTTTTGCGGGGATTAGTTGCTATCCAGTATGAGCGGAATGACATCGATTTTTCCCGAGGGAAATTTCGTGTCCGTGGGGATGTAGTTGAAGTTTTCCCGGCTTATCTAGAGGATCGTTGTATCAGGGTTGAATTTTTTGGGGATGAGATCGACCGCATGTCAGAAGTGGACCCTCTGACGGGAACGGTGACATCTCGGTTGGAGGAATACACTTTCTACCCGGCGAAACAGTTCGTGACCCCCAAGGAGAAGATCGCCATCGCTATCCGTGAAATTCGAGCTGAACTCAAAGAGCGAGTCGAGCTCTTCGAGAAAAATCAGCAGTATCTGGAGGCTCAGCGGATTAAGCAGAGGACGGAGTATGATATCGAGATGATGCAGGAAATCGGCTTCTGCCAAGGAATTGAGAACTACTCTCGACACCTGACGGGTCGCCCTCCTGGGAGCAAGCCAGGGACGCTCCTCGACTTCTTTTCAAAAGACTTTTTTCTCGTTATCGATGAGAGTCATGTTTCCATTCCACAGATTGGCGGGATGTATGAAGGTGATCGCTCGCGCAAAACGACTCTCGTCGAACACGGTTTCCGGCTACCTAGTGCGCTCGATAACCGGCCGTTGCAATTCAAGGAATTTATGGAGTCAACGCGTCAGCGTCTCTACGTAAGCGCCACTCCGGCGAAATTTGAAATCCAGAATTCACGCGTTGGGGTAGATGGCTATATCCCCCACCAACGGGCCAAGATCGGTGAGGAAGAGCTCACTCCGGAGCGTCTGCCTCGCATCTCGGGTTCTCAGCAGCCAATCTCATCGTTCTTGCCGGAGAAGAACGGCACTGACCTAATCGTCGAGCAGATCATTCGACCTACAGGATTGCTCGATCCTATTCTCACTATCAAACCTCTGAAGGGGCAAATAGATGAAACAATAGCTCTTTGTCAGGAAAGAATTGCTCTAGGTGAACGGGTCCTCATCACAACCCTAACTAAACGCACGGCTGAGGATTTGACTGATTACCTGCGCAAGCTTGATTTGCGTGTTCGCTATATTCACGCGGATGTGGATGCCATCGAGCGGGTTGAGATATTGCGTAGTCTTCGTTCGGGAGAAATTGATATTCTCATTGGGATTAACTTGCTGCGTGAAGGCTTGGATCTTCCGGAAGTTTCCCTCGTCTGCATTTTAGATGCTGATAAAGAGGGGTTTCTGCGCAGTGAGACTAGCCTTATTCAGACAGTAGGCCGAGCCGCTCGGCATGTGAAGGGTGAGGCTGTGCTTTTTGCTGATAAAATGACCGACTCTATCGAACGGCTGGTATCGATCACTAATTACCGTCGTGAGGTGCAGCAGGGCTACAATGAGAGGCACGGGATCATTCCGCAGAGCGCAAAGCGTAATGAACAGGAAACGCTTAAGCTTTATCAGGGAGGCAAGGCGGTTGACGATGTCCTTGTAGCTGAGGCTGGCAGCGATGGCGATGTCCTAGCTGTCATTAAAGAATTAGAAGAGGAAATGCAAGAGGCTGCCAAGAAGCTTGAATTTGAGCGAGCTGCTCTGATCCGTGATCAGATCAAAGAACTTAAACAGAATGCTGAGGGCAGAGGAGAACCATCAACAAGGGAATCGCGAAAGCGGAAGCAGGTTCCCTATGCCTAACTTAATGATATAATGAACCGTTTAGAGAATTGGCAGCGAGTCACGAAAGGGGAGCCTTTTGACCTTATCATTATCGGTGGCGGAGCTACAGGTGCTGGCGCTGCCTGGGATGCTGCTTCGCGAGGCCTGAAAGTCGCGCTTTTCGAGGCGAACGATTTCGCCGAGGGCACGTCCTCACGCAGCACAAAGCTAGTCCATGGCGGGGTGCGCTACTTGCAGAATGGCCAGGTCGATCTCGTGCGCGAGGCGCTCCGTGAGCGCGGGAATCTTGTCAACCAGGCGCCTGACTTCGTTGAGCCGTTAGCTTTTCTAGTTCCTGCTTATCGCTGGTATGAGCGCTTTTTCTATGGAGTAGGTCTTACGCTTTATGATTTTTTGGCAGGCAAGTTAGGTATCAAAAAAACGGAGCATTGGGGGCGGCAAAAGGCTACGGATGCCTTTCCTACGCTGAGAGAGAGGGGGTTGCGAGGAGGGACGCTCTATTGGGACGCGCAGTTTGACGATGCTCGCCTTGTTATCGCCCTTATCAAAAAGGCCAGTGATGCTGGAGCTTGCGCGATTAACCACTGTCGGGTCACTGAGTTGTTGAAAGACGCGGGACGATGCGTTGGTGTGGAGATTTGCGATGAACACTCAGGTGAGCGAGCCCATGTGAGTGCCAAAGTAGTCGTGAACTGCACTGGCGTTTTCTCTGACGAAGTTAGAGCTAAGGACCGTCCGGGCACTGATCGTATTATTCTGTCCAGTCGCGGATCACACATTGTTCTTGACCAGAAGTTTCTTCCCGGCTCGCGAGCCATCATGATCCCAAAGACAGATGATGGGCGAGTGCTCTTTGCTATTCCCTGGAAGAATCGATTGGTGGTCGGAACTACCGACATTGGTGAGGCGCCAATAACAGTGACGCCGAAAGCGAGTGAAGAGGAAGTTGCGTATTTGTTAGATCATGCGGCTCGGTATCTTAATGAAAAGCCCAGTCGTGCTGATGTAAAAGCGACCTTTGCTGGTTTGCGGCCGCTGGTTCGTCCGGCCGATAGTAAAGGTAGTAGTGCGCAGGTGTCACGGACACATCATATCGAAGTCTCTTCCTCTCAACTTATCACGATAGCTGGCGGCAAATGGACTACTTTTCGGCAAATGGCAGAGGACGTTATCGATAGGGCAGTGGAGGTAGGGGGATTCGGCGAGGCAGGTCCTTGCCAAACATTGGGAGAGACTATCGTGGAGGCGCAGGAACAAGTCTCCGCCGAGTTTATTCATCCGGATCTTCCATACTCGTGGAGGGATGTCGAGAGGGCTGTTCGTGATGAAATGGCATTGACGCTGGCTGATGTTTTGAGTCGGCGGCTTCGTTGCACCTTTCTTGACGAAGCGGCTTCGATCGAGATTGCGCCAGAAGTTGCCCGTAGGATGGCGGAATGGACAGGTAAAGGGGAGGAGTGGATAGCTGCAGAGCTCGACCGTTTTTCTCAGTTCATAGACAGCTAAGGTTCCAGTTTCACTACGATCGGGCGATGGTCGCTCCCTTTCCACCAATCCGGCCTGTGATAGATGAAGGATTCATCTCGGGCGATATGATTTGATAGCGCCTTACTATAAAGAGCAAAATCGAACCGGGAATAGGCGTCGGCATAAGACCAGTGGTGAGTCCAGCGGGCGCCTCGATCATCTGCGAGGGTCAGTGCCCTAAGATAGTCATTCCTTTGTGATATGCCTTGGATCATTCGCACGGCGGGTTCGTGGCGAAGGGCATTTAAGTCTCCGAGAAGAAGCACCTTAGCATTTGGGGTCTCTGAGAAAAGCGTGTCTAGATGTTCTCTGGTCAGCCGGGCCTCGTTGCGGCGCATCTCTTTTTGGTCAGCCTCCGTGACTTCTCGTTTGGACTTGAGGTGAAGGCCGAGAATACGCAGGTTTTCACCTTCCGGAAAATTGAGCGAAACATCGAGGATTCCCCTCTGGTGTGGGATGAGCGATTTGCCGAGGCGGTAATTGAGGTTGTCCCTGCTGTGAATCGAATCGAACGGAATGGCGGAAAGGATGGCCAGATTTCTCTGATGCCCGGCCGCATCTGCTATCGAATGGCTGTGGGGCAGGCTGACACCGCTGCGCGCCAGTTCAGATTGGAAAGTGGTAATCGTTCTTTCATCTCCGATCTCGCAAAC
>JAHDIL010000095.1:3573-6916 GCA_020630835.1 Verrucomicrobiota bacterium | reverse complement strand
GGCGGAGGTGTTAAGCGCCCGTATCAGCACTCAGGCAGGAGCCGCCATTGACCGCTTTTTCCTTGTTGATACCCTGAGTGGACGCCCCATTGAGGATGAAAGACGACTAGCCGATCTTCAGCAGGACATTTACCGCATCCTCCACGTGGGCCACTCGACGGAGATTGCCGAGATGGTTGCCGAGGGAGGAGCGTAATGCGAGGCGCTAGGATTTTTTCTTAGCGGTCTTCTTTTTAGCCGCTTTCTTTTTTGGGTTAGCGTGTCTACCGGGGAAGGTAAGCTCGGCGATCCCGGACTTGTCCAGATCACCTAGGCCCTCTTTCACCATCCTCTTGTATTGCGAAACGGTGGCGTCGTTGATGGGGAGTTTGAGCTTTTTCCCCTTGCCTAACTTTTGCGCGATTCCGCTATCCTTTGCAGCGTGCTCAGCGGAGAACCAGCATTCGTGATCACGGTCGATCATGTCTTCTGCATCGGTTTCTAGAACGCGACTGTTTGCGCCGGTCTGGGCGAATACTTCGCAGATCATGTTTAGGTCATGTCCTAGTGCCTTCGCCAAGCCTAGCCCCTCTGCGAGCGCGGCCGTGTTCATGTTCATTACCATGTTTACTAGGGCTTTTACTTCGGCAGCTCGGCCGACTTTTCCGATGTGTTGCAGGTTTACCGAAAGATCTTCTAGGAGTTTCTTGTTTGCTTCAAAAACGGCTTCATCTGCCCCTATCATGAGATAGAGCTGTCCGGACCGCGCGTGGCTGATGCTGCTGGCCATGCAGGCCTCGATGCAGCTTGCCTTGCGCCGCTTGGCGCGCGAGGCAATATCTTTTTGGATTTCAGGGCTCAGTGTGGCGCAGTTGATGAAAGTTTTCCCAGCAGCATCAGTGAACAGGCTGTCCTTCTTTCCCAGGAAGATTTTCTTCATCGCTACGTCATTCGTGACGACAGTGAAGATAACATCGGCACTGGCGGTGACGTCAGCCAATTTGGTGTAAACTGTGCCGCCGACTTCCTGAGCTAGCTCGTTCGCGGCTGGCTTGTAGACATCATAGATACCAGTGACTTGGTAACCGATGTCATTGAGATGGCGGGCCATGTTGGCTCCCATTTTCCCTACCCCGACAAAGGCTACTGTTGGCTTTTTCGCAGACGACTTAGGACTCTTTTTCTTTGGCATAATGGCGGAATTTAACTGGGATAAGCCTTTGAGAGCAAGATCTTTTCCGCGCGAACATGCCTTGCGCGTCTATGCTCAGAAATCCGCTGTTTCTGGAGTGGCAAGAACGCAGAAACTGGCTAGGATGCCGCCTTGATTTTTATATGAAAGCCACACGTCATAAGACGGATCATGTAAACCCGTCTCAGTTCGCTCCCGGGCAGAGGTGGATCAGTGAAACTCAGGCAGAATACGGTCTGGCGTTGATTCTCAGTGCCACGGAATCTACCATTCAGGTGCTCTATCCGGCGGTTAATGAGACAATTACCTATGCCGCTAGGAATGCTCCGCTTCGTCGCATCGTTTTCGAAGTGGGAGATACGGTGAAAACAAGCGAGGGAAAAGACTTTCTTGTGGCGTCACGCAAGGTCGAAGAGAGGCGAGTGACCTATGTTTCAGTTGACGGTGAGGAGCTCCCTGAGAGCCAGTTGTCTGATACGATGAACGTGCAGCGGCCTGAGCAGCGCCTACTCTCAGGGGGGAATGATGACCCGCGCCTTTGGGGGATTCGGCAATCCGCTTTGCGGCATCGATTGGAAAATCAAAGCCGCAGTGTTCGTGGCCTCGTGGGGGGGCGCGTCTCTCTTATTCCACACCAACTTTTTATCGCGGCAGAGGTGGCTAGTCGGCGCAATCCGCGTGTTTTACTCGCAGACGAAGTCGGCCTGGGGAAAACTATTGAGGCCTGTCTTATCCTCCAGAGAATGCATCTCGGTGGACGCGCTAATCGAGTGCTTATTCTTCTGCCGGATGCCCTCGTGAATCAATGGTTCGTTGAGCTATACAGACGCTTTGCGATGTCCTTCTCGATCTTTGATGAAGAGCGTGCTCTTAGCATTGAAAACAATCCAGAGGCAGAAGCTGGGAAAAACCCGTTTTTTGATGACCAACATCTCATTGTTGCTACTTCTTGGTTAGAGGGCAATTCTCACCGTGCAGAACAAGCTGCCGCTGGGGATTGGGATCTTGTGATTGTGGATGAGGCGCATCATCTCGAGTGGACTCCCGATGAGGAAAGTCGTGCTTATCAAGTCGTCAAAGCCATCGCGAATCAGAGCCGAGGCTTGTTGCTTCTGACGGCAACGCCTGAGCAGCTTGGGCAAGAAGGGCATTACGCCCGTCTTCATTTACTCGATCCAGGGCGGTTCTCAGACTTGGACGAGTTTATTGAGGAGTCCAAGGGCTATCAACGAGTATCCCAGCTCGCCGACAGATTGTCAGGGGTCGAACCGCTTTCGAAGGTGGACATGAATGAGCTGGAGAAGCTTCTTGGAGAAGAAAGTCTTACTCAGCTAAAAGATGATGATGATGATCTTGCTGTGCGGGACCAAGTTTGTCGCTCGCTAATGGATTTACATGGAACCGGGCGCGTTCTCTTTCGTAATCGCCGCCTAGTCCTCGAAGCTTTTCCCAAACGTGTTGCTCATCTCGTGCCACTATCTGCGAGCGAGGATGACGGGTTTGCTGAGAAAATTGTTTGGTTGGCAGGGCTCTTGCGCGAATTGGACACGGAGAAAATTTTGCTCATCGTGCATGAACGAGAAACGGCTATCGCGATTGAGGCAGCCATGGCCGAGCATATCCATGGCAAGGCAGCTCTTTTTCACGAGGATCTTACTCTTCTGCAGCGAGATAAGAATGCCGCCTGGTTCGCTGAACCTGACGGTGCGCGGTTACTAATTTGTTCTGAGATTGGCTCTGAGGGGAGGAACTTCCAATTTGCCCATCACCTAGTTCTCTTTGACATCCCGAGAGAGCCTGGCCTGCTGGAGCAGAGGATTGGTCGACTCGACCGGATCGGCCAGACTGAGGACATACATATCCATGTTCCCTTTGTTGAGGAAACAACGCAGGAAGCACTTGTTCTTTGGTATCACCGCGGTCTAGGAGCCTTTGAGCAGACCCTCCATGGCGCTGGAGCGATTGAGCGGCGGTTGGGAGATTCTCTACGAGAAATTCTCGCTAGCGACATGGTAGATCGTGAGACTAAGCTTGCCGATTTCCTAGAAACTTCACAAAAAGCCAAGGCTGAAGTGGACGCTGAGCTGGAGGCTGGGCGGGATCATTTGCTAGAGCTTACTTCTTATGATCCTGAAAAAGGAGCAGCGCTAGTTGGCCAGATCGAGACCCTTG
>JAHDIL010000095.1:0-3563 GCA_020630835.1 Verrucomicrobiota bacterium | reverse complement strand
GATCGTCTAGAACATCTCATGATGAAGCTTTTTGATCACTTCGGAGTCACGGTAGAGGATTCTGATGAGCGTTCCTACGTCCTTTTACCCGAGCATCTGTTTTCTGCTGATGCGTTTCCTGGCCTGCCGGAAGAGGGACTCTCGGTGACCTTTTCCCGTGAGCTGGCGCTTGCTCGTGAAGATCTTACGTTCCTCACCGTAGATCACCCTCTCGTGACCAGTGCCATTGAGAGTCTGCTGGCGACTGACCATGGCAATGCCGCCTTCTTCCGGCTCGAGAAGTGTGGAGAGCAGTTGCTCATGGTAGAGGTGGTGAGTGTGCTAGAGAGTGTGGCGCCGGTTAGTTTGCACGCCGAGCGCTTTCTTCCGTCTACCCCGATTCGGGAGATTTCTGATCAGAAAGGAAGGTCCCAGACAGAGCGTTTCCCGATCGAGAAGATTCGTGCAGATGGGCGCCCTGGTCCGTCAAGTTTTTTGAGAGAGAAAGGAAAGGCTCTACGAGCTACCGTGCCAAAGATTTTACAGCACGCGCAAAACAATGCTGAGGACCATGCTGATTTGGTGCGAGAGAAGTCTGTTGCTGCGATGCACGCAGAGTATGACCGAGAACTGGAGCGTCTCCTTAGTCTTCGGGAGATGGGGCATCCTATCCGCGAGGAAGAGATCGAGAGCACCAAAACGGATCGAGAACAGCTGGAGAAGTTTCTCAAGGCAGCCCCCCTCCGTGTCGATTCGGTGAGACTGATCCTCGGGACATCGTAGGCTTTGCCGGTTCGACGAGAGGACCACATGGGTATGGACTTCGAAGAAGAGGCTGACGAGGGGGTTTCCCTGCGCCGGAGACTTCTTAGGGCCTTTTTCAAAGTCTGCGTCTTCGGCGCCATCGTTAGTGGACTGGCGGCCGCTGGTGTTCTCGCCTATTATGATCGACTAGCAGACGGTTTTGATATAGCCGAGGTAGGCCGCACTCCTACCCCCAGTTCTGTTGTCGATGCGCGTGGAGATCTCATTGGCTACATTCACACGACGAATGTCGGGCTGCCGGTCAAGTCTAGTCAGATGGCTGAGGTCTTGAGACAGGCCATTGTCGCCCGAGAGGATTCACGCTTTTACCGACATCGTGGTGTCGATTACAGAGGAGTGCTAAGAGCCTGGGTGCGGAATGCTCAGGCTGGTCGCTACGCTGAGGGAGCCAGCACGATCACCATGCAGCTGGCGCGTATGAGCTTTCAGCTGAAAGGTAAAACACTACACCGCAAGGTTCTAGAATGCCGCATCGCGCGGAGAATAGAACGGGAGTTCTCTAAAGACGAGATCCTCACCTTCTACATGAACCGCGTCTTCTTAGGGACTGGCATGAAAGGGGTAGAACAGGCTGCTAAGGGTTACTTCGGGAAAACCGCCGAGACTGTTAGCCCAAATGAGGCAGCGATGATTGCCGGTATCATACGGGCTCCCAACGGGTTTTCACCGTTTCGGAACGAGGAGCGAGCGCTCCGAGAAATGAGGATGACAATTCGTCGGATGCGCCAGTTAGACATGATCACATCTACTGAATCTGTTGCGGCATTAGCGTCTGATCCGAAAATTCAGCCTGAAGAGTTGTGGCGCCAATGGCTTCGTGAACGAACGAAACAACGTCGAGCGAGTTATCTACTCACGGCAGTAGAGCTCGAAATGGACAAGGTTCTCCCCTCCCGGCGCGGGAGTGGTGGTTTGATCATCCATACGAGCTTTGACCTTGCCTTACAAGATGATGTTCAGTCCATTGCCACGCGCGAACTGTCGAGCTGGGAAGCCTCCACCTCAGAAAGCGCCTCTCTGCAGTGTGGGATTGCGGTCACAGAGGCATCGACCGGAGCTATTCGCGCTCTTATAGGAGGGAGAGACCCTTCCGAATCGTCATTTAATCGAGCGACCTCCATTGATCGCTCGATAGGCTCTGTCGTGAAGCCCTTTGTCTATGTCGCTGCCCTAGCCTCAGGTTTATTGCCTGGCACTCATGTTTCTGGAAGCGAGCTTTCACCTGAGGACATTCCGTGGTTCGAAGAGCAGTGGTCGCCGGTAAATTCGGATAATCAGTATCCCGAGCTAGTTCCTGCTATTGAGGGATTGACCGAGTCAAAGAATACTGTCGCTGTTAGGGTGGGGGAAGCAGCTGGTTATGGCAGGGTTAGGGGGATTCTTGATTCTTTGGGATTTGGCGCGTCCGATGCGAGTCTGAAAGGCCGTCACCCCTCGCTCTATCTGGGCGCGATCGGTGGGAACCCTCTCGTGACGGCAGCTGCTTATGGCTCTTTTCTTACGGATGGCGAGAGGCAAGAGCCTTATTTTATTGAGAAAGTCGTCGACGCAGATGAAGTCGTCCTCATGGCTAGGCAGAATGATCCGCCGGCTTTTCAAGTCCTCCGCGCTCCTGAAACGTGGATGATGCGGCAGTCGTTGCTCTCTGTCTACCGAAGCCAAGTTGAGTCGAGCGGACTAAGCAGTCCAGGCGATCAATATTTCGGAGGAAAGAGCGGCACCACGAACGACTTTCGTGATGCTTGGTTTGCAGGCTTTAGCGAAAGGCTTGCCTGCGCGGTGTGGGTTGGGAACGACGATGGAAAATCTATGATAGGACCGGCCTTCGGTGGGCGGCTGGCCTTTCCCATCTGGTTTCATACCATGACTCGTGCAAGCGCGTTGGGGTATGTAGCAGATCCCCCTCAGCCGCCAGAAAATTCCTTGCCGATCAAATTGTGCCGCGAATCAGGAAACCTCGCCACGGCAGCCTGTGATGCCGCTGGTCTGTCCTATATCGAGATGGTGCCCGAGAGCCTCATTCCTCGTGAGCTTTGCCGGACAAAGAAATGATGCTATAGCTACCTCATGGGGGGGAATCCATGAAAGATAAGACAGGTGGCGACGCAGGTTTTTCACTGTTCGCTTTTTTCTGGGGAGCGGCGACTCTTATTCATCAGCTAGCCTTTACCTTTTGGGCCGCTAGCTGGCAGGGTTGGGTGCTCGTGGTGTTTGCTGCTGCCGTCATTGTCGTTCCATCCTGCAGTTTTCGTTTTCTCGGGTTGGTCATAGCTTCCCTGCTGAACTGGTTGCACAAAATGCCCTTTGTGCCGAATCATATCCTTTTTGAGGCTTTCCTGCATTTTGGCCTTCTTTATGGAGCTGTCGGCGCGTTCGCTAAAAAGGGCGTCCTAGCGAATGTTCTCTCTTCCTTTCAGAAAGTCGGACGCTGGTCGTGGACGCTGCTTCTTGCTGGGGTGGTAGGAAAGATTGGCTACCTCATGCTTTTTAAATCCGCAGGGGAAGGACTCTGGGGGGCTGCGACGACGCTCTTTATGTTGGGAGCGATGATCAACTTCCTCGGTCGTCTACCTCCCAGCCGAGTAGGAGCTGTGTGGTTCCCTGCAGCAGCGCCATTTTTGCGTTGGTCTGTTCTCATCGTCTATTGGTGGGCAGTTTTGCAAAAGCTGAATGCGGGCTACTGGGATCCCGAAGTGTCCTGCGCCTATGCCCTGCACAAGGACATTGCGGCTTACTTTGGCGGATTGGTGCCGGTAGCT
>JAHDIL010000094.1:2898-7008 GCA_020630835.1 Verrucomicrobiota bacterium | reverse complement strand
TTCATAGAGCATGGGTCTGCCAGGGAGGTCCGCACGTCCGGCAACACGCACCAGCCCGCGATCGACCACTTTTTGCAGCATACCGTCTACGGAAACGCCTCTGACGGCCTCGATGTCGTGCTTGGTGATAGGTTGACGGTAAGCGATAAGGGCAAGTGTTTCTAGGGCGGGGGCTGAAAGCTTTTCAGGGCGCATTTCTGGCAGTAAGGCCTGGATCCACGTAGCATATTCCGTTTTTGTAACGAATCGCCAGCCGTTGGGCCCCTCGACTAGTTCGATAGGGCGCTGTTTGTCGGAAAATTCTTGCTGTAGTGTTTCAAGGGCCTTTTCCACGATGCGGACATTCATACCACCGAACTCCTCCGCCGACGGGTCGTCACTTTCATCGGCGGCTCGCCGGATTGCCTTAGCGATTTCCTCTGCTGAAATCGCATCGGGAGCGGCAAAAATGAGAGCCTCTGCGAGTTGTAGTAATTCCATTGGAAAGGGGTGGGGGGGGCTTATGATGGGCGAAAGGGGGCCACTTTCCTACGTCTGCATTTTACTCTGCCGCAAGTGGATTTTGTTGATCGGCGGCGGCTTCCTCCATCTCATTTCGTTGCAGGACGATCTCTCCGAGCAACCTCTCCTGCTTTACTTTGACGAAGTTGATTTTCATCAGCTCGAGGACGGCGAGAAAGGTTACGATCATTTCGCGCTTGCTGGCGGCTTCTTCGAAAAGAGTTGAGAAGCTGATCTCTGTCCCTGGGGCGACGGATTCGAGGATAAAATCGATTTTCTCGGCAACGGTAAAGTTATCATCGACTACCTCGCCCAGGCCCTCGTCCTCTTGAAAGCGATCAAGGATGTTCTGAAACGCTCGTATAAGGTCGAAGATCCCTAGCGAGTCATCGAGCGGCCGCTCCTCCTGCTCGGGGGCTACGATCTTGTCAGGATGGTTGGTGTAGAGGGATGACTCCTTTTCCTCGCGATCACCGAGTTTGCGCGCGGCCTCTTTGAATTTTTTGTATTCGACAAGCTGCCTGATGAGATCCCAACGTGGATCGTCCTCCTCTACGTCTTCGTGAGGCGGTTGCACGTGCTTTGGGAGCATGAGGCGGCTTTTGATGTAGCAAAGGTTCGCCGCCATCACCAGGAATTCGCCAGCCAGAGCGATACTGAGCATCTGAAAGGTATCCAGATACTTCATGTATTGCTGGGTGATGCGCTCGATGGATATATCGTAGACATCTACCTCATCCTTTTTGATCAAGTAGAGCAGCAAGTCCATAGGCCCCTCGAAAATGTCGAGCTCGACTTTATAGGGCTGCGAGCCGTCCATTGTGATGACGGACTCTGTGCAATCTGTCAAAACGGGTAAATTATCAGAAGTCGCCTCACTTTCGGTTGTCGAAGGTGGTTCCTGAGAGGCTGCTTCTGATGGCTGATCGTTCAAAAAAGGGGATTGGATGTCGAAGCGAAAGAACCTCATTCGCCTCGCAAACGCAAGTGATACCTCCGGGTGGCATTACCTGCAGAATTGCTCGAGTTTCCCGTTTCGGGATGATCACCCCTGAGAATTGCGAAAATGGGTCGGTTATTACGAGCGCTGTATAGAGCTCTTGCGCTGATCTTGTTTTTATTTCTGGCTTGCTCGCCAAGCGGTGACTAGTCCCATCATCATTCAGGCGGGGGATAACATTGTTCACAAACCGCGCGCAGGTTCTGGACGAGAGCTCAGCTTGATTGGTTCTTGGCTAAATGATCTCCAGAGTGTCTCTGCATGTCATTTCATTGGGAGCAGACTCATGCATGCTGAATCGAAGGTTTCAATGAACCGGGTTTGCTAAGCCTTTCTGGTCGGTGATCTTCGGCGTATGTAGGCCATTGTGTAGACGGAGACATTATGATTCAGTTACCGAGGCTTTTGCGATGCAGATTCAACAGGAGATAGATGAAAAATACGGCGGTTTCGTGTATCGTGGTGAAACCAAGCTCGAGCCGCCATTTCTGGAAAGTCATAGGCATCGGGAGCTGGAGTTAAACCTAGTCTGTGCCGGCCAAATCTCCTATCTGATCGGTGATACTATCTATGAGCTGCCCCGGGGGACGCTGGTTTGGCTGCTCCCAGGTCAGGAGCATCAGCTCATAGACCGGTCCGACGACGCGAGTTACTATGTGGCAACTTTCCGGCCTGAGGTATCCGCGAGTTTTGCTTCAAATCAGGAGTTTCGCCCCCTTTTTGGTTCTCCAGCAAATGCGAATGACCTGATTGCGTCTGTGTTGCAGCCTAAGGACTACCATGTTCTGGTCGCTTTACTAGATTCGCTTATGGCGGAAGGCCCGCCCAATGAGAAGCTGAACCGAGAGGTGGGATATGGTGTTTCAGGTAACTTTACCTACTATCACAAGCAACCAGATGTGCTGCGTGCGGGGCTTTGTTTCCTTATCGCTCGTGCTTGGTCGTTTCATCGAGCAGCAAATCCCTATGAGCTAGCCATGCGCTTACACCCTGCCGTGAGTAAGGCGCTGCAGCTATTCGATGCGGGCACGGCTCCAGCGCGCCTCTCAGAGCTGGCGGCCGAATGCGGTGCTAGTGCTTCTTATCTCAGTCGTTTGTTTCATCGGCAGGTTGGCACGACGCTCAGCCGGTATCGGAGTCAGCTTGAGTTACAGCAGGTTTTTCGTGAGGTCTACACCCACCGAAACCTCACCTTAGCCCAAGCTCTTGAGAAGTCAGGTTTCGGTAGTTATGCTCAATTTTACCGAGTCTTTAAAAGCGTCTACCAGTGTGGTCCGCGGGAGTTTGCGAGGAGGAATGGCGGTAAACTTCCTCAGCCAACGGGAGCTTTTTCAAGCTAGTTCAGGATGTTAGCTCGATCGACTAACGATTCGGGTCTGATGCTTTTCGGTGATTTTCCAGTAGCAGTTTGCCAACTAATGAACTCCACCCTGTTTGGTGGCTCGCTCCGAGCCCTTCACCGGTCTCAGATTGAAAATACTCGTAGAAGAGCATCCGTTCATTGTCTCCCGTGTTAGGGTGATGCACGGGGCAGTTCGCGAATAGGGGGCGTTTCCCTTCGCTGTCTTTCTCGAATATTCTAAGGAGTCGGTGACTAATCTCTTCCGCAGCCTCTTGGAGAGTGATCTTATTCCCAGATCCTGTGGGAAATTCGACCTTCAGCTCATCTCCGTAGAAGGAGTGGTAGGTCCTCAGGCTCTCGATAAGTAGGTGATTTGTCGGGAACCAAATTGGGCCTCTCCAGTTTGAGTTCCCGCCAAACATAGGAGAATCAGATTCGCCAGGGTTGAACGCAATCGAGTGATTCGCACCGCCGATATTGGTGGTGAAAGGGCTGTCCTCATGGTATTTGGAAAGACTTCGGATCCCATATTCCGAGAGGAATTCATCCTCATCGAACAAATAGCTGAGGAGTTTCAGGAGGCGGTCTTTTGGGCAGCAAGAGACGAGTCTCTTCTTACCATCTGTGCTCGTGAGTTGCACAATTTCTGCCAAGTGCGGCTTATAACGTAGGAACCACTCCATTCTAGAGGAAAACTTCGTTAACAGCTTCGTCTGGTCTAGGTCGAGGTGTAACACGGCAATCATCGGAAGAAGCCCGACTAACGATCGCACGCTGAGTGGGCGGCGCTTACCCCCTTCCGTAATCCAGTCATAGTAGAAGCCGGTGTCCTCATCCCACAATCCTTCATACCTGCCGTGGCCATTCATCGCCAGGCAGATGCTCACATAGTGATCGAAAAACTTGGAAGCCAACTCCTCATACGCCGTGTCTTCTTCCGCCAACTCAATGGCGATGGCTAACATGGTCGTGCAATAAAACGCCATCCAAGCCGTCCCGTCCGCCTGCTCGAGCTCGCTCCCATAGGGAACCCCATGAGAGCGGTCAAAGACGCCAATGTTATCTAGACCGAGGAACCCGCCAGCGAAGAGGTTATTACCATTGCTGTCTTTACGATTCACCCACCAGGTGAAGTTCATAAGGAGTTTTTGGAAGCATGCTGATAAGAAGGAGAGATCGCGATCACCTCGCTGTTTGGCGATTTGGTAGACTTCCCAGACGCCCCAAGCATGAACGGGTGGGTTTACATCGCCGAAGCACCACTCGT
>JAHDIL010000094.1:0-2888 GCA_020630835.1 Verrucomicrobiota bacterium | reverse complement strand
GGGTGCATATACCACTCGCGGAGAAAGAGACTGAGTTGGCGTTTTGCGAAATGGGTATCAATTTCGGCAAAGGGCACCATGTGGAAAGCCAAGTCCCAGGCCGCATACCAGGGATACTCCCATTTATCCGGCATGCTAATGATGTCGCGGTTAAATAGGTGAGTCCAATCGCTGTTGCGCCCTACCTTTCGCGATTCCGGAGCCGGGTTGTCAGGGTCGCCATCCAGCCAGTCATTCACAATGAAGTGATAGAATTGCTTGGTCCAGAGTAGGCCTGCGTAGGATTCGCGTAGGATCTGCGCCTGATCGGGACTCACATGAGTGGGTGTGTGGCTGGAGTAAAAATGATCGGCTTCCAGCTTGCGATGGTTTAGAGTCTCTGCGAAGGAGGGGCCGAAGGCCGGAGGGGCCTCTGCAGCCTTCTTTCGCAAACGCACTCGGATTCGTTCAGTCGCTTTTGCTGGGATTTTGAGCATTCTAACGGCCGCGCACTTCGTCCCGGTGGTCAGACTCTCTGTCCCAGTTTTTTCCCGGTCGATTAGCCTCTTTTGAAAAGCATTTTTGGACGGACCTTTGGACACTTTTCCCCAAAGAGAGGCGTCGGTTTCGTTGTTTGTGAACCAGTAGGCTTCACTATTCTCTACCTCAAAGGTGAAATCCGGCAAGGTTTCATGGGAGGTATGGCAGGTTGTTTTGTCGGGAGATAAGGCGATTTCTGGCTCTGCCGTCATGTCCTCACCTGTGCTACCCCACGACCAGGTGTTCCGGAACCACAAGGTAGGGAGCACGGTAAGTTCTGCAGCAGCCTCACCTCGATTGGTTATCGCGATTTCAATGACTAGATCTTCCGGAGTCGCTTTCGCATAAGTTGTCTCAACGTCGAAGTAGGCGCCATTAGCGAAAACTCCGGTATCTACTAGCTCATATTCCGGCTCTGTCCTTGAGCGTTTTTTATTGGTGTCAATAAGGTCCTGATAGGGAAACTCTGCCTGGGGGTATTTGTAGAGGGAGCGTGCGTAGGAATGAGTAGGTGTGTTGTCTAAGTAGTAGTAGAGCTCCTTTACATCCTCTCCGTGATTCCCCTCATGATTTGTTAAACCGAACAGCCGCTCTTTCAGGATAGGGTCCTTCCCGTTCCAAAGGGCTACTGAGAAACAAAGTCTACACTGACGGTCGCACCAACCCATTAGTCCATCTTCTCCCCAGCGATAGGCGCGGTGGGGAGCATGTTCCCGGGGGAAAGCGCGCCAAGCATCGGCATTGGCAGAATAGTCTTCGCGAACTGTTCCCCATTGACGTTCTGACAAATAGGGGCCGAACAACTTCCAGTTTGTCCGCAAGATAGGGTCCTGGACGACGCGGCGGGATTCGGGATCGAGCATACGGAAAAGTTATACGGTTTTCTGTTGTGCAAGCGTGCAGGGAGCCGCAGAAGGGGGCAGCTTCGGTTCCCTATACGCTACAAAAAAAGGCCCCCACTAGGGAGCCTCTTTGAAAAAGCTTGCTGAGCCTCAGGAGGGCTTACGCCTTTGCCTTGCCAATTTTACACTGGCCCTCGAGGGATGCTCCCTCCTCCATTTGCAGGCTTGTGGTGTTAATCGAACCTGAAATTACTGAAGTAGGAGACAGGCGGCACTCACTGAAGTGACTGTTACCGGATACTTTGCCCTCGATGATTCCTTTCTCAGCTTTCAGATCACCCTTTACAGAGGCATTCTCGCCCACCGTAAGGCTACCTTTGGAGGTTATGTTCCCCTTGATCGTTCCGTCGAACACCAAGTCTGAAGCGCTGCTGAGATCGCCCTCAATTTCAATGCCGTTTGAAAGATGACTGCTCAAAATGTGATGTGGTTGGTTGCTTAAGTTACGTGGGCAAGCTACAGAGCCTGCCTCATTCCTGGCGAACATAGACTGTAATTACGAGGCTGCAGATTTTTTTTAAAAAATGTTTCAGGGGGCCTTAAATGTAAGCGTTTATTTATGAAGTTTAGGTCAAGGCGATGCGAGGGGTTACCTCTGTAACGTTCTATTTGTTTGAAATGGTGAAGGGGGAGTGGATAATAGCGACGACCAGATTGATGATTTTGGACGGTAAAGAGAAGAGAAAGGGCGAGCGAGATCTGCTACTCCTGATGGCGTCCGTCTCTATGTGGCTGTTCGTTGCCGCGCTTTTTTGGAGAGTGGGTTCCCAAGATACTGGCCGCCCCCCAGCCTTAACCGATTATCCATCCCATGCGGCGCTGGCGCAGACAGCCATGCCGGATACGGTGAGTAAGGGTGATTTAGATCGGCCTTCCGCAAGAGAGGAGGCCCTTGCGCAGTCCAGGGGTGGGGGGGCAAAAAGTGAGAGAGCTGAAAGCCCTGCCAAAGCTGAGAATAAAACGCCCATAGTGCTGCCAGATGTTTCCAATGAAGCCCTAAAGCAGGTGGAAGAGGTTGATGACCTTCTTTTGTCGCGCCTGCTGGGCACCGGCGTGCAACTCCGTCAAAAGGGCAATGCTCAAGCCGCTATTCGCAGTATTAAGCAGGTTGTCGCGGCATTGCCTGATCACCCCAAAGCGGTTGGAGAGCTAGCATTGGCCCATGAGGCGCTAGGGATGAACCCACAGGCAGAGGCTCTTTGGCAGAGAGTCGCGGACATGGGGCCTTTTGGTGGTGGGACCTACTATGCTAGGGCTCTTAAAGCGTTACGTATACCGTTCGAGACTTCTACAGGGCCTGTCCCAACTGAGACCGCGACAGATCAAACGGCGGTGAAAAGCGTTGCAAAAGGCGGCTCAACTGGAGAGCAGAGAGCGGCAGTAGGCCCTCAGGCTGAGCGGAATGGTGCAAGTGGTAGTCGTGTCGGCGAGCCGCCAGGAGAGAGTCGCTTGTTTATTCATTCAGTC
>JAHDIL010000093.1:4516-7056 GCA_020630835.1 Verrucomicrobiota bacterium | reverse complement strand
GGAGCAAATGGTGAGTGAATTGCATATACCCAACATTCGCGCCTCACCGCCATGAAATCATCTTCCCCTATTGCCTCACTCTTTTCACTGGGTATTGCCCTCAGCTTTTCTGCTTCGACCGTCGGCGCACCTCCACCTCCACCAGAGGGCGTAACTCCGCTGGAAATCGGTAGCCAAGCTCCAGATTTTTCCTTACCAGGCATCGATGGTAAAGACTATTCCTTAGCAGATTTCGCAGATTCAGAAGTGCTGGCGGTATTGTTTACCTGTAACCATTGCCCCAGCGCGCAAGGGGCTGAGGAGCGCATCCAAGCGATCATCGACGCTTTCCCGCGTGAGGACTTTTCCCTAGTCGCTATTTCTTCGAGCGACCCGGCAGGTGTCCGTATCAACGAATTGGGATACTCCATATTCGACGATTCATTTGAGGGGATGAAACAACACGCGAAACACTATGGACTGACTTTCCCGTATATCTACGATGGTGAAACTCAAGCGACGACACGAGCCTATGGAGCCTTGGCGACACCTCATATTTTCATTTTCGACAAAGCACGGAAGCTTCGCTATTCCGGACGTATCGATGATTCCCGATTCGGCGACCCCTCAACGGTAAAAGAAGCAAATACACGCGATGCCATCCAGGCTATCTTAGACGGTAAAGAAATCGAAAAGACCGTCACACGTGCGCATGGCTGTTCGACAAAATGGGCCTACAAGCGAGAGCTGGTCTCTAAATTTGATGAGGAATTTCGCAGCCAGACTGTTTCTGTTGAGCTTGCTACACCGGAGACACTGCAGAAGCTGCGAGCGAACGATACCGATAAGCTGCGCCTGATTAACATCTGGGCAACTTGGTGCGGCCCCTGCCTAGCGGAGATGCCTGACCTAGTGGAAATCGCAAGACAGTTCGAGACGCGAGGCTTTGACCTCATCACCGTCAGCACCGACTCACCAGATGACAAGGAGTCTGTCAGGAAAATGCTGCAGCGCTTTCATGCAGGGTTGCCGAAGGTGACTGCTGCATCTGTTAAGGAGGAAGGCCGCAGCACAAACAATTATATTTTCAAAGGTGATGATATTGATCAGCTCGCAGAAGCTCTCGATCCCTCATGGGAGGGCGTCCAGCCCTATTCGATCCTAGTAGCACCGGGAGGAAAAATCATCTACTCACACAAGGGCGAAATAGACCCGATCGAACTCCGCACGAAGATCGTTGAATTTCTCGGGCGCACCTACTAGGAGAGGCTTTTGATGTAGCCTTCCTTTAAGCCCTTCCCCCAGAAAAGAACGGCACAGCCCTGAACCTCGACGTTAAATACCCGAAATCGGGCGGACAGCACTTCCATGATGTCGCCTAGGGAATCGTTCTTGTTCCAAAAAATCTTCTTTCTATATCCGTAACTCATGGCTGCCATGGCGAGCATCGGCCTCCGTATCTCAGCGCCCAAGATAGTGGCCCCGAAAACTGATACATTCGGTGATACATAAGGCAGGAGATTATCGAGGACTTTAGCGGCTTTCAATTCCAGATTCCCCGGGATCAGATGGAATAAGTAGGTCAGACCAAGAGAGTCAAAAGACTCTTCAGCATCGAAGATATCGCCTAACGGCTTAGTCACGTCCGCATTAAATGTTTCTGGGCGGTGCCGATCTAGGGCGGCGCTAGCATGATCCAGCGCTTCTTGACTAGCATCGAGCAGGGCGAGCCGCGAGCCGCTTTCCAGAGAGTATTTCAGCCAGAAACCAGTCCCCACGGCTACTTCCAGATGATTCGTAGAGATCCGCTCCTTGTAGAGTTTTTCGATCGAGTCATTGGGACATTGCCACACCAATGGATTAAGGATCTTTGTCGTGAACCTGTCGGCATACTTCAAAGTCTTCCCCTGATAACGGAGTGAGGGTGGCGACTGTTCCTTGTTTTTCATCATGAAGAAGCTGCGAGCGCTAGGCTCCGCGACTGACGGCTTTTTCGATAATGAAAGCAACTAGAAACACTCCTGTCTCTCAAAGCTTAAACGAAACTGCGGCCCACCTATTACAGCTTCGCGTGATGCTTCCTCCCTTGTCGTTCATCCAAGCAACGTTTAAAAAACATGCTCTCTTTCGCCTCCTTACCTGTATGAAACCTGCTTCCACCCTTATCCTTTCTCTCGCCATTCTCGGATCCTCACTGGTTGCCCACGCGCAGGCACTGGAACTCCCTTCTATCTTTGGAGACCATATGGTTCTCCAACGCGATACCAAAATTCCTATTTGGGGCACGGCAAAACCGGGCACGCTTGTAAGCGTCGTTTTCGCCAATCAAGAAGCCAAGACAAAAGCGGCAGAAGATGGGACTTGGCGGGTAGATCTGGAGCCAATGCCGTTACAGTCTCATTCTCTTAAAATGACAGTCACCGGCGCCGATGGCCAAGCGCAGTCCTTCTCAAACATCGTCATGGGGGATGTATGGATCTGCTCAGGTCAGTCGAACATGCGTTGGCCTGTCGATAGATGTTATGACGCTGATTTAGAAATCCTTCAGGCGAACAATCCTA
>JAHDIL010000093.1:0-4506 GCA_020630835.1 Verrucomicrobiota bacterium | reverse complement strand
GACACATTCGCGTTCCGGATCTCGGCACTCAAGAGCTCCAAACAGACTTCGACGGCGTCTGGGAGATGACAACACCTGAAACCGTGGGCTCATTTACCGCCGTGGGATACTTCTTCGCCACACAACTAAATCGCGTAACTGGGGTGCCTATTGGACTGGTCAATAACGCCTGGGGAGGCTCCACAGCGGATGCCTGGATTCGACGAGAGGTTTATGATGCCGATCCCGAACTTGCTGGAGAGCGGGAAAAGTGGAGGGCCTTAGAAGAGAATTATTCCTACGAAAAATTGCTGCAGGCGTGGAAGGAGAAAGTCAAACAAGCCAAAGCTGCAAAAAAAGCGCCTCCTCGTATGCCTAGAAACCAGATGACTGGGAAGCACCGACCAGGGAATCTGTATGCGGGAAAGCTCCATCCTTTGATCCCATACGCTATCAAAGGAGCGATCTGGTATCAGGGAGAATCTAACTCAACCCGGGCCTTTCAGTATCGCCATGTGTTCTCGAAAATGATTGCGCACTGGCGCGAGGAGTGGGGACAGGGTGACTTCCCCTTCTACTGGTCACAGCTGGCAGACTTTCGGGATGAGGTAGCCATGCCAAGCGATAGTGCCTGGGCAGAACTGCGAGAAGCCCAAACAATGGCGCTCTCACTCCCCAATACGGGTCAAGCAGTTATCCACGATATCGGCGAAGGCCGCGACATCCACCCAAGAGATAAAGAGAACGTAGCCCGCCGTCTAGCCAGACTGGCGCTAGCTAACGATTACGCCATCGATATTGTCTCAAAAAGCCCGTCACTAGAGAGCGCCGCTTTCAAAAAGAACAAAGCCATCCTAACTATCCGCGATATCGGTTCACACTTGTATAGCTTCGACACCAAGGAACTCATCGGATTCGAACTTGCTGGTAAAGACCAGGTCTGGCATAAGGCAACAGGGAAAATCATTGGAGAGAATTCCATCCATTTGGAGTCACCCCAAGTAGCCGAGCCCGTAGCCGCCCGCTATGCCTGGGCTGACAACCCGGTTGCTAACGTAATGAACTGGGAGGGCCTGCCCCTAACCTCCTTCCGCACTGCTTCTTGGCCTCGCTCGACTGAAGCTAATGAAAGCGAGTAAGCCCTAGCTTTTCGCATATCTGCAGAAAATCTGCCTTAGCGACGGGAAGCTCTTGCTTTCCCTAACCGACTCTGGGAACCTATTTCCGAACCTGTGATTTCTACAGGTGCTCTGGAAATGTATCTTGTTGTCGTAAACTTAGAAAACTCACGCGAGATGGCGGTTGCCCATGCGACAGCCAACAAGCGCATCCTTATCGGCCGTAAACCACACATCCACGATGCAAACAACGCTGAAACGCTTCGTATAACCTGGCATGACCGCTATGTAAGCCGGAATCACGCCGAGGCCATTCGCATAGCTGATGACGTCCAGCTAACTAGGCTCCCAGCACTCACGGGAGGCAATAAACCCAACCCTTTTCACACCCTCGCACCACCAGTAGATCGCCAGCCTATTGAGGAGCCGCTGACGCTGAAACTCGGGGAGGGCGTCGCCATAGGCACCCGAGGACAATCGGCCATCTTTTGGATCGAGTCGCTAGGAGATCTCACCCCAGCTCTGAATCACTACAAAGAGCAAGCTGCGGCATCTACAGCCGAGCAAGTCTCCCCCACTCTTAGCTCGAAGCTTAAGAAACATGGAGACGGCTCCGAAATCGATGAGTATTCGCTGAGAGTGCAGCTAAAGCTCCTTCAACGCGAACTCCCTCAAAAATTGCTAGGCGGTTGGGAGAATGAGTCCGATCTATTTACCCGAGCCGGAAGCTTTCTAGAGAAAGCCCTGCCGCTCCAGCGCGGCGTCTCAGTTGCTTTTCTGGCGATGGACCAGACAACGCCTCCTATCCGCTACGAAATCCTTAATCCCGACCCCATGAAACGGGCTGATTTCGCTCCGAATACAGCCCTGCTCGAACGGGTTGATTACGCTGACCTCGACCCTGATTCTCTTTATCTATGGGAAGCTAAAAAATCACAAAGTGGATCAGATAGGCTCGGTAGTTTTTCCGAAAAAGTTGACTGGGTGGCAGTGATCCCTGTCGCACGAGCTGATAGCAAGCAAGCATTCTACCGCGACGGAGAGGATCGCCCCGTGTATCTATATATTGAAACCCGGGATTCAAAGAGTGTCGCGGCCGCCTCTTACATACCCTTTATTCGCCTGATCACTACCCTGCTAGCCACGCTCCTTTCGGCTCGCTCAGAGCAACGTATGCAGGATCAGATGGCCGCTTACTTTTCCCCTGGCCTTCGGGACATTATGAAAGTGGCAGACCAGTCGATCCTCCGTCCTGCGATGGTTGACTGCACCGTTATGTTCACAGATCGTCGAGGCCATTCGCGCATCTTAGAGTCGGCGAGGAATGATGAAGAGATCCTCGATCGACTCGATGAAAATCAGCGAATCGTCGGCTCCATCACAGAGGAGATTTTTAACAGCAACGGGGTAGTCACCGACTTCGCTGGAGACGGCGCCCTCGGACTCTGGGGATGGCCAAATTTCGGCGGGAATGCCGAGAACCATGCATTGAAAGCTCTGGAGGCTGCCGAAGCCATGGCGGAGCGCTTTGCCTCTCTCGTTGAGTATGAGCCTCAGCTCGGTCGCGAGATGTCAGCCGTCCGCATAGGGATCAGCACCGGACGGATCGCCGTAGGTCGGACGGGACCAGAGCAGCAGTGGCATATCTCTGTTTTCGGATCAGTTGCCAACCTGGGAGCTCGCCTGGAGCGAATCGCCAAGGAATTCAAAGTTCCGGTTTTACTCTCAGACGAAACCTATTGCCGCATCGAAGGTCTGACGGAACGACGATTCCGCCGCCTCTGTCACATCCGCCCAGCCGGATTCGACCAGAGCTACCCTATCTACGAGCTCGTTCTGCCGATCGAATGGGGGGGATCAGGGGTAGATGATGAAACCATCCGCCAATATGAAACAGCACTGGAACGGTTTAATGCAGAGAAATGGGATGAGTCGATTGATATCCTCAGCTCGCTTCCGGAGGAAGACCCGGCAACGCAATACCTCCTCAGTAAGGCGCATGCTTTCCGCGATGATCCCCCTCCTGCAGGATGGGCTGGCGAGATTCAGAGCTTGTCGAAATAATAGTTTTGGTGCCTAATTCCCCAACAACGCTTTGAACGATTTCGAATCCATAGAGATTAAGGACTACCAGATCCACCTTCCTCCACTAGGTAGGGGTGCTTACGGTATTGTCTTGCGGGCAACCTACCGAGGGATCTCAGAGCGAGCTCTCAAAGTCTTTGAGCCCGGCGCTGTAGACCTCGTCGCCATGGCTCGAGAGTTAGAGAAACTCTCCTCAGTCGCTGAGCATCAGGGTATCGTCACCCTGCACGATTTTGATCTTCTCAACAACCCGCCCTATTACTCGATGGGGCTGCATGCTGATAAAAATGAGGAGGACATCTGGGAAACAAGGACTCTTGAGCGCCTCTGCGGAACCGTGGATCACCGTGAGGCCTGGCGCCTTTTGGAGGAAACCGCTGACGCGCTGTCTTACCTCCATCAGCACCAGATCATCCACTGCGATATCAAGCCCTCTAACATTCTTCTGACTGATGAGATCCCATACCACATAAAGGTCTGCGATTTCGGACAGAGTCGAGGCTTGGCAACTGAGCAGTTTGCCGGCGCCGGCACCCCCCTCTATGCCAGCCCGGAACAACTTCGTTTCCCCTCAGATTCAGCCAACGGCGCAGGGTTCCGCTGGGATGTCTATAGCTTCGGTGTTCTTGCCTACAAGCTCTACACAGGGAAACTCCCTCGACTGCAGGAAATATCAGAGACAGACCCTCAAAGCCTGGACCTAGAGGCGACTCTTCACGAGACGGCACTCGGCCCTTCTCTAAACGAGGGCGCCACGCAGGTCGATACCGAACAGATCGCAACCCTCACTGAGGCCGTCGAGGAAATCAGCTGGCCCAGCAACATTTACATTCCCACGGCAAGAAAAGAACTCATCACCGAGTGCCTCTCTCTCAAGGCAGAGGACCGTCCGGCAGATATGCGAGAGGTATTACTGCGGATGCAACATGTTGACCAACAACGCCAAGTTCGTCGAGCGCGACAACTCAGCACTCTTTTTGCTACACTGCTTGTCGTTGCCATCTGGGCATGCGGCTTTGCCTTCGTGCAAGCGCGCAAAGCGCAAACGGCTGTGCAAGTGGCCGAACAAGTTTCAGAGGAATCAGAGCAGCATGCGGGCGCCGCCATGGACATGATGCTACTCTTCGTGAACGAGCTAAACCGGGGTAATCTCACCAGTGCAGAGGCGAACCGTCTGAGTGCAGTCATCGCCGAGAACTCCGAGACTTTTTTGGAAAACAGAAGCCAAAACCGCCGAGCCTCGAACAGGATCCTGAGATTCTCCGCTCAGACAGCGGCGCTAAAAGGACGCCAGGCGCAAAGTCGCGGTGACCTTGATATAGCT
>JAHDIL010000092.1:3149-7076 GCA_020630835.1 Verrucomicrobiota bacterium | reverse complement strand
ACTCCGAGTTTGTGGTGGCCGATGAATACTGGCCCGATTTCCGCGAGGCCCAGCTGGACGCGGCGATTGCTGAATACGGGAAGCGCAAAAGGCGTTTCGGAGATATTGGGTGAAATCAACGCGGAGTTAAATATTCCTGCGCTTCCCGAACGAACGCCCGCATTATACACCTATGACCAAAACGTCTCACCGATCCAATCCAAAAGCATCCGCCCTGTTTGTTTTAGCATGCGCCGCTTTGTTCTTCCAATCATGCGAAACGCTCGCCCCAACGAAGGTAGACCCCCAAGCTGCTACCCTGAAATTAAGCGAGAGCACTGCAAAGGTTACCTCTGTAAATGGTCAGAAGGTAACGAATTATCTGCGTCCGATGAAGCTTCCTGAGGGCCCAGCCAAAATCACCGTCGAGTCTTCAGCCAGCACATCAACGATGTTTGGCGGTGTCACGAAATTCTATAGCTGGTCTTACGGTCCTGACTCGTTTGTCGTCAATTTGAAGAAAGGGCGAGTCTACAGCCCCACATATGCGCTTGTTGAGATGCCAAATGCCTGGATTTCTGGCGCCAACGGCAGGGCTATTCACGGTGTTCTAGATGTTACTGACAGCAAATCAGTGGTTGTGATAACCGAAATAAATCAAACCGACCAAGCACGTGCGTTGAAAATTCTTGAGCGAGGAATGCTCGGCAAGCGTTCCGTTTCTTACTCACCAGGAGTCAGCAAGGAAACACCGGAGCAAGCATCCGCAGAAGCGCCGTCTAGCGAGCGCTAGAATTTAATTTCTGAAGCGAAAAAAGTGCTACAGCCTCTACCTTTGATCAGTAGCGCAGTGCTTTTCTACATTGTGAAATACCATTGCGACAGCCTCGTAGAACCCTGCAATTGCCGACCTAGACTTTTCCACTATCTTCCGCCCCATGGATCCCGTCCATTATGACAACGGTACGCTCCACTGCGAATAGGTCCAGCTCGACGCAGCCATTGCCGCATACAGGAAGCGTAAGAGGCGGTTTGGGGATATTTTGGATGAAGCTATCCGAACCCTCTCATTCCTCTCGTGGAGTCACGCACGACTCCAGCCACATAGCGAATGCAGCTTCTGAATGCTCACCTGCGGCCAACCCTATGTAGTGAGGATACTTCTCCACCTCTGTGCAATCCACCGTTAGGCCGTTGAGCGCTAGAAACAACTCGCAGACGACAGCGGCTGTGCGTTTGTTCCCGTCAAGAAATAGATGGTTTTTTGCAATCCCAAAGGCATAAGCTGCAGCCAGGTCACACAATCCCGTGCTGTCGGGATTGTAGGCGTATAAGTTTGTGGGCCTATGCAGCGCCGAAAGCAACATGCCCTCATCTCGGATACCCGGCTGACCACCATGCTCAGCAAGCTGCTCATTATGGATTAGGTGGACTAGACTATCAGCGACCCAACGTGGCTCAGTCATTTGGCGAGCTCACGCAGGAGGTTCTTATTCTCCTTCATAATTTCGCGGGCAAGCTGCAACTGATGGGCTACCTCCTCATCATAGGCGGAGATTTCGAATCCAGTCGCGGTCTCCGTTATGGTGATGCTGTCACCCTTCGCAAGCCTTTTTCGGTCGAGAAGTTCCTTTGGAAGAATCACTCCTGTGGAGTTCCCGATCCCTGTGAGTTTTGACTTCATGATTCAGTATAACATTCGTTATAACCCAATGCAACCGCAAGCACTTACTTGCCGCTCGGGACTTTCCCGCTATCTTCGCCGGCATGCATTCCTTCCACTACGATAACGGCACACTTCACTGCGAATCAGTCTCTCTCGATGCCCTTGCCCAGGAGCATGGAACTCCTCTCTATGTCTACAGCAAGGCGACTATTCTTGATCATTTCCGCCGCCTGAGAAACTCTATGAGCGAGCTGGACTGCCGCATCTGCTACGCCACCAAAGCCAACTCCAACCTCGCTGTTCTCAATTTGCTGGCAAAGGAAGGCGCCGGATTCGACATCGTATCTGGCGGGGAGCTCTTCCGTATCGAAAAGGCGGGTGGTGATCCGGGACTGTGCACCTTCGCTGGTGTGGGGAAAACGCGGGAAGAGATCGAGCTGGGACTGCGCAAGGGGATCTACTCCTTCAACGCTGAGAGCGAGGCCGAAGTGGCCTTTATCGACAAGGTGGCGGGCGAGCTAGGCATGAAGGCGCCGGTCGCTCTGCGTGTAAACCCGAATGTCGATGCCAAGACGCACAAATACATCAGCACAGGGAAAAGCGAGAACAAGTTCGGCATCGACTTCGAGATCATTCGCGAGGCCTACGCGAGAGCAGCCGCTCTCCCGAACATCGAGATCAGAGGTCTGCAAATGCACATCGGGTCTCAGCTGACCTCCGTAAAACCCTTTGTCGAAGCTGTCGAGAAAGTCGCCCCTCTCGTGCAGGAGCTGAAAGAGCAGTATGGCATTGAGTTCTTCTCTATCGGCGGTGGTATCGGTATTGTTTATGAAAACACGCTAGCCAGCGGTCAGTCCAGTTGGTGGCAGGATCAAGAGCAAAAACCGCTGACGATCGAGGAATATGCTGATCAGCTCGTCCCGCGGCTCAAGCCGCTCGGCCTGAAGATTATCCTAGAACCAGGCCGCTTTATGGTAGGAAATGCCGGAGCTCTCGTAACCGAGGTCCTCTACGAGAAGAAAGGTTCTGCTAAAACCTTCAAAATCGTCGATGCCGGAATGAACGACCTTATCCGTCCAGCCCTTTACGAAGGCCATCACGACATTGTCCCGCTCGCCGAAGCCTCTACTGATACCCGGGAGACTGTCGATATCGTTGGCCCGGTCTGTGAAAGCGGTGACTTCTTCGCCCAAAATTGTGACCTGCCTGAGCTAGCCGAAGGCGACCACATAGCCCTGCTCAGCTCGGGAGCCTATGGCTTTGTCATGGCATCCAACTACAACAGTCGCCCCCTACCAGCGGAGATCCTCGTCGATGGTGAAGAAGCTCACGTCATTCGTCAGCGGCAGACGTTCGACGATCTGATCGCCGGTGAGCAAATCATCTCGTAATCAAGGGACGCTCAGAGGCCACTTGCGATTTGATTCCCGCCAAGAGGAGACCAGCGACTACAAGGTCACGCTCGACATAGCTCCTCGGAGAGTCCGATCCTCATAGCTGTGCACTGGGGCTTATGGCTAAAGTTCTCAGCTTGCGCTTGGACTCTCCGTCGAATGACCGCTGAGACTGAAACTTTCTCTCCCAAAGATGGTTCCCTCCTGCATGAACGCCCGCTCACTTCTCTCGACGGCTCTAGCTTACTGCCTGCTCGCCAGCTTTTGCAAAGCTGGAGCTTCCGAGACATTTTCCTACGGCATACACAAGGCCCAAACGGGGGATATCTACTGGCCCACAGCACAAGGACCCAGTCGGACTGCGCTCATCTATGTCCATGGCGGCGGCTGGTATCAGGGGGATAAAAGCCGCGTCGGCAACAAGCCAGCCTACTGCGCTGCCCGAGGGATCGTTTTTATCAGCATCAACTATCGGCTGCTCCCCGAGGGCAAACATCCCACAAACGCCAATGATGTAGCTCAAGCGGTCTCTTACGTAATAGACAATGCTGCGGACTGGGGCATCGACCCCCAACGTATTTTCCTGATAGGGCACTCCGCTGGCGCTCATCTCGTGAGTCTTGTCGGGACAAACCCAGAGCATCTCGCCCCATTCGGATTCATCCCTACCGATCTGGCAGGGGTCATTGCGGTTGATACCATGGCCTACGATCTGGTTGACTTCTTTTTGCGCCCTTCTGTGCCAGAACTTCACAAACAAGTTTTTGGTGAGGAGAAGGAAGACCACATGAGCGCTTCTCCGAAGTGGCACGTGAAAGCGGGTCAACTATACCCCCCATTTCTCATTGCCTTCTCCTCCGGCACTCGCACACTCAATCCACTGCGAGG
>JAHDIL010000092.1:0-3139 GCA_020630835.1 Verrucomicrobiota bacterium | reverse complement strand
TTGCTGAGGCGATCCGGCAGGCTCGAGGTGATGCACAGGTGATCGATGCCTCCCACACTGATCATACTGGTATTAATCAAGAGATAGGCGTCAGCGGTAGTGTCATGACTCAGTCACTCGCGAGCTTTCTGCAGAGAGTAAAATAGAAAGATCCTTTTCTTTCAGAACTCTTTTGTCTCATGAATCCAGCGCGCAGCCTCGAGACACACCTCAGCCGGTGCTACCACATGCCCTCCCGGGAAGTGAAACAGGCGGACGTCAGCTCGTGCCCGTTTCTCTAAGAAACAAAACGGTAATTCATAATTCTATAACGCTGAGTAAAGCAAGGCGTGAACTAAATCAAGACACCGGGGAAAGAAGTAGACACAGAAACGCCGCCCTGGATTTCCGAGCTCGGTCGCAAACCGTTAACTTGTGCCACAAGATCATTGAAATTCTGCCTAGCTAGCGCAAGCGTCCTGCGCTCATGCCTAGAAAAAAAGAAGCCTTCCCTTTCCCACACGAGGTTTACCCGGACGACTGGTTCACCCCTCTTTCTCTATCGGGCTATTTTGACTCGGAACAGCCTCTAGAGATCGATCTCGGCTGCGGAGACGGAACGTTCACGGCTGAGATGGCAGCGCATTATCCCGAACGCAATTTCCTCGCGATCGAGCGACTACTCGGTCGTGTCCGCAAGGTGAACCGAAAAGCAACAGTAGGCGCCCTAGAGAACCTCAAAGTCCTCCGTGCTGATTCGAATTACGCTGTGCGACACCTCCTACCTGATGCCTGCGCACGCCGCATTCACTTTCTTTGCCCTGACCCGTGGCCTAAGAAGAAGCATGCTTCCCGCCGGCAAATGTGCGATCTCGATTTCCTGCGCGAGCTTCATCGTATGCTCGAGGAAAATGGTGAGCTGCTTTTCAAAACAGATCACCCTCCGTATTTTGAGGAAGCCCTCGAGGTGCAGGAGCGCTGCGACTTCTTTTCTCGAGAAGAATGGGGACCGGATTACGAATTTTACCCGATCAGCGATTTCGAGAAGCAATGGACTGAGATGGGGAAAACCATGCACTGGCTCAAGCTAACGAAGCTTTAACGGAGGCAGCCAGCGCCTGTAAATCATCATACACCCGCCCGCTGCCTTTGAGAGATTTTAAAACGCCAGGATTAGTCATCATCGCGAGATCCTGAGAAGGACTTGGGGAGTTCAGGTAAGTCGCGTGCCGCGTAAGCCCCGCCTGTTCGATCGCACTCCAAGTCAACATCGTATGATTCAGGGCTCCCAGCCGGTTTAAGGCGACGACGATGACGGGCAGCTCTTGCTCCTTCACCCAATCGCTAAGACTGCGCTCTTCATCAATAGGCAAAAACCAACCTCCGGCCCCTTCGACAAGGACACACTCATGCCGCTCTCTGAGTTTTTTGAGTGGCCAGTTCATGGCCCTGAACTCGATGTCGTCATATGACGGAGTGGCGACTGGAGCCACCGGATCTGGCAAACTGATAGGCCCGATGAATTCAGGCTTTAGCTTAGGAAACTTATGGCCAGGCACTCGTGTTCGCGACGCCTCTTTCAGCGCTTCGGCATCGTTCCAGCCTCCACATTCCAGGGGCTTCATGCCGACGGCATCGATTCCCTCTTTGCGGAGTAGACGGATGAGTTGCGTCGTCACCCAGGTCTTGCCAACGCCTGTGTCGGTGCCGGCTATGAAAAAAGCAGGAGCCAAACTCATTCTCCAATTTCGTTACCGACTGCCTCGGCGATTGCCTCAATTTTGTCCGTGATAAAGGTCTCACTCTCCCCCTCTACCAGTAGTCGCATCAGCGGCTCGGTGCCTGAGTAACGCACCAGCACACGTCCAGCATCACCAAGCTCGCGCTCCACGCCCTCGATGAGAGGGGCAGCGATCAGATCCTGCACTTCAGGCTTCCTAGTGACACGAATGTTGCGCTGCACCTGCGGCAGTTTCTTCAAACACTTTCGGAGCTGACTGAAAGGCACGTTCTTTTCCAAGCATACCTGAAGCAGCTGCACTGCCGCAACGATACCATCCCCTGTGGTCACCTGATCGAGGAAAATAAAATGACCACTCTGCTCACCACCTAAGGTGTAGCCCCCCTCACGCATAGCCTCAATCACGTAGCGATCGCCGACTCCTGTGCGCTCCACCTTTCCGCCTGCCGCAGCCATCGCTTGCTCCAGACCTGCATTACTCATTACTGTGGCCACCAGTGTGCGATCAGGGAGCTTATCCTTTTCGATCATGAATAGAGCCGCGATAGCCATCAACTCATCTCCATCTAGCACGCAGCCCGTCTCGTCTGCAATGAGGACACGATCAGCATCCCCGTCATGAGAGATTCCTACATGAGCCCCAGTCTCACGCACGAGGTTTTCAATCACTTCAGCATGAGTGCAGCCGCAGTTTTCGTTAATGTTAATACCTGTCGGGTCGTTGTGAAAAACCTCAACCGTCGCCCCCAATTCGCGCAAAATCTGGGGACTACTCAGGTAAGAAGCTCCATTGGCCGTATCAAGCGCTATCCTCATCCCAGTTAGCGCTCCACGCTGCAGGCCACAGGAGGCGATGACTTGCTCAACGTATTCAGCCACCGCATTCTCGTATCTCTCGGTGCGCCCAACCGTGTCCGAAAGCACTACTGGATCTTTAGAGAGCACGGCTTGCTCAAGCTTGAGCTCCTGCTCATCATCAAGTTTGAATCCGTCGGGCCCGAAAAACTTAATCCCATTATCGGCAAATGGATTGTGAGATGCCGAAATAACGATGCCAGCAAAGGCTTCCAACTTTTTAGTCAAAAGTGCCACCGCAGGGGTGGGGATAACTCCAGCAAGGACGACATCAACTCCCATTGCGTTCAGACCCGCCGCCATTGCACATTCCAGCATGTCCCCCGACTGGCGCGTATCCTTCCCGATGACAACTTTACGCCGGCCATCGGAACTCACCTTATTACCCAGGACCTCTGCTGCAGCTTGGCCAAGTCGATGGGCGAACTCGGAGGTGAGAGGGTGGACATTCTCTTTGCCACGTATGCCGTCAGTGCCGAAAAATTTTCGTTTCATAAATCGCAGGTTACTTGGGAGGTTCCGATCCATCCAAGCGGGGAAAATCCCCCATCGCAAGCTGGAAAT
>JAHDIL010000091.1 GCA_020630835.1 Verrucomicrobiota bacterium | reverse complement strand
TTTGCCCAGGCCTTGACATTGCGGCATCATCCCGTGATACTTGATCTGACGGGTGCGAATGAACTTACCTCGCTGAGAGGCATTGAGGCATACACCCAGTTGGAATCACTGGTGATGATCGATTGCCCCAAACTGTCTGATCTAACCGCGCTTTCGGCAGTGAAAAGTCTGCGTGAAATCATCATCACTGACGGAGCCAGCCTACCTGATACGCTCATGCTAGCCGACTTTCCGGTGCTGGAGACTGTGGATGTTAGTGGATCCTCTTCTGTGAAAGCTATTCACATTGCAAACGCGCCTCTACTGAATAATCTCTATGCCAGCCGTTGCCAAAACCTACAATCTTTATCCATTGATGGCGCGTCTTCCCTGCGTCAGTTGACGGTAGATAACTGCAATAAACTCGGAAAAATGCCAGACTTGGCTAACTTTCCCGAACTCACTGATTTAGATGTGAGTAATGTCGAATCCCTCACCCGGTTGGAGGGACTCAGCAGTCTGCAGCAGCTTATCGTGCTTGATCTGCGCAACTTCGTATTCTCCCAGTGGGATGAACTAGAGTCTCTCATCTCCTTGAGTGCTCTGCGTATGGGGGGGCATGATGAATTGACTGATCTGAGCAGTCTGACCGGCTTGGCCAGTCTCCGAGAGCTGCACATCGAAGCCTGTCCCGAGCTGAAGTCCCTGACCGGCATACCTGCAGGCTTAACGCAATACTTAGGTGTTGTATTTTGCCCGCAGGTAAAAACGCTCGACGGGATTGCTGCAGCGCCGCAGCTCCGTGAGGTCGCCCTCACAGGCAGTGATCAGCTACAGGATATTAGTGCGCTTAGCCAGCTGCCGGCACTCACTCAGCTGAGCCTCGCTCAGTGTCCGCTTGTTCGTGACCTGACGCCTATCATCGAACTTCCCGATCTAGTTGTCGTGGGGTTAGCTGGTTCGGGCGTTTCTTCTGAGGCGGCGAAGAAGATACGTCTCGCCAACCCGCACGCCTTCTTCGACTTCGAGCTGACAGGGTTGTAATCTGAGCGAGAGAGCATCTAGGTGCGCCCCGGAGCCGTAGCCTCCTCTGATGTCTCAAACCTGTCTCATTATTGGTGGTAATTCTGGAATCAGTGAGTCTCTCGTATCTCTTCTTAGTGCGGGTGATACGGACCTCTCTCTCGCTTCAAGAGAGCGGGGGGAGTCCTTACCTTTGAGTGCTGAGTGGCAAGAGTTCGATGCGACCGACAGCTCTGCTAAGCTGGACATTCCAGAGGTGCTAGATGGTCTCGTTTACTGTCCTGGCTCAATCACTCTCAAGCCTTTTGGCCGCCTTTCTGAAGATGACTTTCGCAATGAATGGGAGCTGAACTTTCTTGGAGCCGTGCGAGTGATCCAGCAGGCGCTTCCGGCACTTAAGAAGAGCAATTCAGCCTCCATCGTCCTTTATTCTACCGTTGCCGTCCAGCTTGGGATGCCCTATCACGCTAGCATTGCAGCGGCTAAAGGTGCTGTCGAAGGCTTAACGCGCTCGTTAGCTGCCGAGTTGGCGCCCAAGATTCGTGTGAATGCGATCGCTCCATCGTTGACGGACACGCCCTTAGCTCAAGCTTTCCTAAGCTCAGACGAGAAACGCAAAGCGGCTGAACAGCGCCACCCTTTGCAGCAGGTCGGTAAGCCAGAAGATATGGCTGAGCTGACGCGCTTTCTACTCAGTCAACAATCTCAATTCGTCACGGGTCAGATCATGCGCCCTGACGGCGGCATCTCCAGTGTCAAAACGCTCTAGAAACTCCGTTGCAGCTGCGCCGCTGACGGCGTCGGGCAAGAAAAGGCCGCTGCCGATTTGAGGACATCCTCCCGTTCACGCCGTCGGCTAGATGAGATAGGGATCATGTCCCGTCGGCCAATTCCACCGTAACAAAGCCTCCCTCAACGCGAATCACTTTCACTGTCTCACCCTTTTCAGCCGTGCCATTCGCCAGGCGTGCATTCATAACCTGATCGGCGATCTCGACTTTCCCTGAGGGTGCTAAAGGAGTCAGCGCCGTTGCCGCTTGGCCAACGAAATCTCCCATCTCCTCATGCGAATGATGAGAGCTCTCTGCGAGTTCCTTGCGCAAAACGAGAAGCCTTGTAATCGGTAGGGAATCGAACTTCTTCATCCACACTCGGAAGAAGGCTAACAAAAAAACGAGGAGTAGCACGAAATAGCCCGTCCCAGCGGCCATCCCGAATTCGGCAAAAGTAAGCCCGACGGAAGTAAGAAGCGCAACCCCACCTGCTATACCAACAACGCCACCGGGGACAAAAAGTTCAGCAACGATCGCTCCCACGCCGACGAGAGCTAAAACTAGAATGAGAGTCATAGCAGAGAGTTAGGTAGGGTGATTATAGGCCGAGGCCGTAGAGCATAAGTGCCTCAGACTCCTGCCACACGGTTGGGCTCTTACTGCCAAGGATCACCGAGGTTACGGTTTTACCGTTTCGAGTGGCTGAAGAAACGAGACAGCGCCCAGCTGCGTTCGTGTAGCCAGTCTTTCCGCCGATACAGTAGGGGAGGTGTTTGAGGACTTGGTTGGTGTTGGTGATGGTCTTTGTCCTGCCGCTAGGAAAGCGGAAGACCATCGCCTTAGTGCGAACGGCTTCACGAATAACCCGATGCCGACGAGCGGCGTTGTTGAGCTTGACGAGATCGCGAGCCGTAGAGTATTGCCCGGGAGGCGTTGGCAATCCACTGGCATTGGTGAAGTAGCTTGCGTTCATGCCGAGTTGGCGTGCGCGCTGATTCATGGCAGAGGCGAAAGCGGAAACGCTACCCGAGTGATCGCGGGCGAGTGCACGAGCGATGTCATTGCTGCTGCGAATCAGCACCGCGCGGAGCAGATGTTCGCGGGTGTAGGTCTCTCCCACTTTGATGTCCATCTTAGTGGGTTCAGCCCAGGTATCGGGAGCTGCGATGGTGATACGCTGTTGGAGTGCACCTCGCTCAGCGATCATGATGCCGAGTAGCAGCTTCTGCGTGCTGGCAACAGGCACACGCATATCGGCATTTTTCTCAAAAAGCACATTCCCGGAGTCATCGACAAGGATGGCCGCACGAGCCGTGATGTTTGGCTTAGGTCCAAGGTTAGGTTGGGGACCGCCAAAGATCGGCGTGAATGAGCGGATATCTCCCTCTGCCCGTCCCTGAGAGCCGGGAAGAATGTCCTGATAGGATGGTCGTGTTGGCTCGGTTGGAGCTGGAGTAGGGACGGGGAGAGAAGCCGTGCGATCGGGTGATACCTGAGGATAAGGCTCCAGATTGCGGCATCCGACGGTGAGCATCAGTCCTAGGGAAAGTAGAGGCAGGAAAAACAATCTCATGAGTGAGGCGGGAAACGATCGAGAGCTGGGAGGAATGCGCAAGTGAGCAAGTTTCTTACAGTATGAGGGAAAGAGAATTAGACGCGTCGCTTTCTTGTGACGATGAGGGTCAGGCCATAGACTAGGCTGGCCACTACTACGATCAAGGGGCCTGTGGGCAGGTCCTGATGATAGCTTATAGGAAAGCATGCGGCCAGATAGGTCAACGAGAGAAGCGCGGAGCTGACGATGATCGGTGTCATGCGCTGAAAAAGGCGGGCCGCGGTAGCGGCGGGAAGAATAAGCAATGCTAGGGACAACACGATGCCCGCGAGCCGGACGAGTAGCACCATCGCGACGGCTGTTAGCACAAGTAGGAGGAGATAATAGCGTGTCGACGATACGCCCCGCAGGTCGGAAAACTCAGCATCGAAGCACACGGCAACTAAGCGAGGGTAGAAAGTAGTAACCACAAGGAGGACAAAGCCGCTGGCGATCGCCGTTACCCAGACATCACTTTGGGATGTCAGTAGGATATCACCAAATAAGAAACTCTCTAGGCTCACCCCAGTGCCGGGAGCCTTGTGAAGAAACAACAAACCGGTCGCCATTCCTGTCGCCCAAATAGCGCCGATCAAGGTGTCCTCACGTTCGCGGAAATGGAGGCTGACGAAGCCAATGAGAAAAGCAGAGAGCAGGGCAGCCAGTGATGCGCCCATCAGAGGGGTGAACCATGAGAGAGCCTCGAAGGTGCGGCTAAAGTATACAGAGGCCCCGATACCACCTAAAATAGAGTGGGCGATAGCCGCTGCGATATAACCGATACGCCGCACGACGAGGAAACTGCCCACGACGCCAAAAGGCACACAGGCGATCACCCCGGCTATGATGGCGTATTGCAGAGCTGGGTTTACTCTGACACTTTCCAGAAACTCAGTCATGATTACAGGCCGAGTGATCGCCTTGAGAGTGAAGGGTCGTCTGGTTATGCTCGATACGGCGAACGCCGCTGTAGATGTCTTGTATCATCTCCGGCTCCAGTGGTAGATCATGCCAGTGCACGCGTCGATTGACGCAGAGAGCACGCGAGCCAATCTCTGGCACAAGTCCCATGTCGTGTGTGACCATGATGACAGCCATCTCTTTTTGTAGGCTGGTGAGCGTCTCCATCAGCTGGGATTCGACAGCAAGATCTACATTGGCCGTCGGCTCATCTAGTAGTAGGATGCTAGGTTTGGCCATGAGTGCCCTAGCAATGACAACACGCTGCCGCTGACCACCGCTCAGCTGGTGAAAAGCCGATTTTTCCAGTCCAGAAAGATCTACCTGTTGGAGGGATTCATGCGCTCGATCTCTAAGCGCTCGCGACCATCGCGGAAAAGGGTGAAAGCGGCTTTTCTCTAGGGAACCCATCAAGACGACATCTAATACGCTTGCGGGAAAATAAGGGTCATAGTGCATGGACTGAGCCACGTAGGCGATCTCTTTACGAGCTTTCATCGGGGAATTTCCGCGAATGGTAATGGCACCCGAAGACGGTTTTAGGATGCCGAGTAAGAGCTTGAGAAGCGTGCTTTTCCCTCCACCATTTGGGCCGATCACGCAGAAGCTCTCCTGTTCCTCAACAGAAAAGGAAACCTCCCGTAGCACCTGCTCCTTGCCATAGGCGAAAGAGACGGCATCTAAGTGTAACAGCTTCTCCATCACCAAACTCGTAGGCGGGAGCATAAGAGACGGATCGCCCTATCCTCGACCCGTGTGCGTTGCTAGTAATGTCTCTGCGATCTCGCGCAGATTCATCAACACATCAGGCTCCAGGGGGTCGAGTTCTTTGATTTTCCCGTCAATCGCCTCCGCCAGCGCTTTGGCCGAGTGGGTATCGAACTGAGGCTGCACGAAAATGGTCCGAGCCCTATCCTCTTTCGCCTGTCTGATGAGCTCCGTAAGCTGCTTTGGTGTTGGGCTGCGGTTTCCTTCTTCCAGCGCTATTTGCTTAAGGCCGAAGTCTCTTGCGTAATATCCGAAGGCTGCATGATAGACATAAAACGAGCTCCCTTTGAGCGGGGCTAGTTGTTCAGCGAGTTCGTCGGAAAGGGCCTGGCACTCCTCCTGAAACGAGAGAAGATTAGCCTGTATCCTAGCGTGTCCATCTTCCGGCAGGACTTTGATCAGATTTTCCGTCATTGTGCTCGCTACCTGCGAGAGCAGGGTGGGGGAGAGCCAAACGTGGGGATCGAGTATCTCCTCCTCATGGTGATGGTCAGGTTCTTTGCCCGCTGCCTTAGCCTCTTCACACTGCGCACAACTGCCCTCTAGCCGATTTATCCCAGCGAGGAGATCCACCACCAGCGGGGCATCCTTGCCATCGCCGCTCCGAATGAAAAAAGATCCCTCGAATCCTAGATCACTTTGAAAGATAAGGTTACTGCTAGCGAGTTTCGTCACCGTCTTTGGGGAAGGCGAAAAGCTGTGCGGGTCGTCGCCAGGGCCAACTAGGGTGTGAAGCTCTATCTCCTCACCAGCTAGGCGCTGCGCCACTGTCGCATAGGGCGCGATCGGGACGAAAACGACAGGTTTGTCCCCGGCGAACACCGTGCCGAAAATAGTGAGCAAGCCGAAGAGCGAAGAAAGCCGATGCATACCTCTAAGTTGCATGGCGGTGAGCGCTAACGCAACCGGTTTGAGGCAGAAGCTATTGCCATCCCCATACTAGCGCGCTATTGAGCGCAGTCAGGGCAAATCCCCTGAAAAACGAGCGAGTGGCTGAGCTTTTTCCACTTCAGCTGCTCTGCCAACTGCGTCTCCAGCTGCTGCACTACGCACGGGAATGGGACATCCGTGAGCGTGCCACATTCGGTGCAGACCAAGTAGTCATGGTGATGATCGGGAGTGTCGAGCTGGAAGTAATTGCCGGAGTCACCAATGGGGAAATAACGCAGAACACCGAGATCGCGTAGCTTCATCACCAGCCTATAGATCGTCGCCGGGTCGCGTTCTGCTAGGCGGGGCATATGCTGCAGCTGTTGAAGGGTGAAGGGGCGGTGCTGATGGAGCAAGACGTCTATGAGGTCGCGCAGCGCCGTAGTGACCCGCATGCCGTTCGCGTGGAGCCGTTCCTCGATATCATCAGACAACTGCCGGACCTGATCGCCAGATAAGTGGCAAGTATGGCTCGCGTGGGGCGGAGGCAGATGGGTATCAGGGCGATCTGCCATACTCGTGTCTTCAGAGCCCGAGGCGTGAGAACAAATCACCGAGCTGCACCTGCAGCCCAATGTAAAAATCTCCAAACTCCCCATAAAGCGAGCTCACTTCGTCGAAACGCATTTCGTAAACGATCTCTTTGATCTCTTGGGTGTTATGGGAGAAGAGAGTCACGCCCCACTCCATCTCATCTAGCCCCGTGGAGCCAGTGATGAGCTGGCGCACGCGCCCGGCGTAAGTCCGACCGACCTTGGCGTGCCCCATCATGAGCTTACGTCGTGTTTCATAATCGAGATAATACCAGTTATGGGTTTCTCCTCGGCGCTTCGACATGGGGTAAAAGCAGAAAACTGGCCAGTCGGGCATGTTCGGATAAAGACGGTCAGCATTGTATTTCGTCATCCGACGGCGAAACTCCTCCAATTTTTCCTCCAGCTCAGGAGATCCATCGGCCAAGCCGTCTTCCGCGATCACTTGCTCTTTGTATTGCTCCTCTGTTGTTGTGTATTCGCTCAGCTCCGTCATGCTCAGGTAGCTGTAGCTCGGGGTGAGAATGTCGG
>JAHDIL010000090.1 GCA_020630835.1 Verrucomicrobiota bacterium | reverse complement strand
AGCGCAACCTTGCCAAGGTTGATGTCGGGCGTTCGAATCGCCTCACCCGCTCCATTCTCTCAACTGGCTCATGAGAGGATTGCCTGAAGATCTTAAGTCTCTGCTCTTGTATAAAAGCGAAAGCCCTTAAGAATCTTTTGTTTCTTTACGCCAAAGAAAAAATGACTCCTCCACTGAGTCCTATTAAAACCATTCCTGCCCCCTCGAACGCACTCATGGGTAGAATCCGAGTTTGTTCAGAGCTGGCTAAGGTGACCGTGAAAAACGCAAGCTATCACTGCAGCTTCAAGGCTGAAGGCATGGCGCCACGCTCCAAGGTGTTACGGTAACACCCTATTTTTTCTGATCACCGTTTGCCTGGTTTTTGTTTGTTCCCTAGTCCTTGATCTCTTTCTGCGTTTTCGCATCCGCGACAACAACTTGCTCCCGATGGTAGCTGGCATCACTGCGGAAAGTGAGCCGGGCGTTGTGCTTGCGCTCCAGCTCTACGAATAACTCACCATCATGGGTGCGCAGGCGCTCCATGACATCCGGATGAACGATAACTACCAATTCATGAACGCTTTCTTTACGAGCTAGGATAGAATTAATCTTGCGCTGCAACTCTACACTCATTGACTCGGCAGTCTTAAGCATGCCGCGCCCCTGGCAGTGGTTACAAGGCTCGTTGACGGTCACGTTTAGACTTTCAGCCAAGCGTTGGCGGGTCATCTCCATGAGTCCGAGTTGTGAAATCTGCAGGATCTGAGTTTTCGCTTTGTCCTTCTTCACACGTTCACGCATGACCTTGTAGACAGCCATTTGATCTCGGCGTGACTTCATGTCGATGAAATCGATCACAACCAGACCGCCAATGTTCCGGAGTCGTAGTTGGCGCGCGACGACTTCTGCTGCCTCGATGTTTGTTTGTAGGATCATCTTGTCTTGACTCTTCGCCCGACCGGTATTGACGTCGATAGCGATGAGAGCCTCTGTTTCGTCGATGACGAGGTAGCCACCGCTGGGTAGCCAGACTTGACGATAAAAAGCATCTTCGATTTGCCGCTGGATGCCGAATTTATCGAAGATAGGGACGGTAGTATCGAGATGCTGAATGCGCTTGCGTGAGCGGCGCGAAATTTTACCGATGAGATCTTTCATCCGCTCCGCCGCTTCATTGTCGTCGACAAGAACCTCACCGATTTCATCGGTGAGGAAGTCACGCACGGTTCGCTCAATCAGGTCTGGCTCACGGAATACGCAGGCGGGAGCTTTTGAGTGTTCGGCGGTAGCCTCGATCTCGCGCCACGTTTCTACTAGGATGGCGACATCTCGGACGAAATAGCGGACCTTTTGTCCGTGAGAGACGGTTCGTAGGATGATCCCCATACCCTCTGGGACAGTCAGCTTCTCGGACATGATTTTCCTCAGGCGCTGACGCTCTTTTTGGTCCTCGATCTTGCGTGAGATGCCGAGCTGGTCATTGCGTGGCATCAAAACCATATAGCGACCAGGGAGGGAAATGTTCGTTGTAATCCGTGGACCCTTTGTGCCGATAGGGCCTTTGGTCACCTGCACGAGGACTTCAGAGCCTACGGGATAGAGACTTGGAATATCCTTTGCCTGGATACGGCCTTTCTTTTTGCCTTTACCGCCTTTTCTGTTTTTTCCACCACCTTGGCCTTTGCCGCCTTTGTGGTTGTTTTTCCCACCACGTTCGATGGTTTCTACGCCGGACTCGAGTGCCTCCGGAATGGCGTCCCAGAAGTGGAGGAACGCATTCTTTTCCAGGCCGATGTCTACGAACATGGCATTGAGGCCAGGTTCGATATTGCGGACGATACCTTTAAAAATGGATCCAACGATGTTCTCATCGTTGGTGCGCTCTACAGAGTATTCTTCTAGGACGCCGTCTTCTAGTAGCGCAACTCTGGTTTCAAGCTTCTCGCAGTTGACAATGATTTTGTTGCCTTCGGCGAGGCGTTTATTGACGAAGAATTTTTTGATACGGCTAAACATGGTTTCAGTAATTTGGTGAAACCGCAGCTGTTTCGATGTCTGGATACTGGATCAGGGATCATAGGAGCTGTCAGTGCAGAAAAGTCGAAAAGGAAAGAGGCTACGGGTTCCGTTTTTGGGAAAAGGTAAACAAGGAGCGGGGGATCACCGCCGTTTTCCTACCCTACGAAAAGGGCGAAATTTTGGCTTTGGGCGCTTATTAGATGCGCCAACCGCTCCACGAGTGTCATTCTTAGGCTTGAGTGTAGGAAGCGCAAGAAATTTAGCGATTGGGTTTGTCATCCGTTTGCGGATTTCAGGGGGTTCGAACTCGCTGATATCTACTGACGTATTTGGAGAGCGGGATGTGACCGTGCTCGACCCAATGGTGGAGGCGGCTACCGCTACCGTGCCTGCGCCCGCGAAGCTTACCGAGGCGATTTGATCAAAATGGCCGATGGCTTCTGGGAGGCGGTTGACGGCGATGTCCTCAAACTCGTCTGGCTGCAGATAGGATCGGATCATTTGTCGTGCAATAGGCGAGGCCGCCGATCCTCCAGATTTCCCATTTTCCACAAATACGGCCACCGCTATCTTGGGTTCGTCATAGGGGGCAAAGGAAACAAACCAGGCGTTCGTGGGTTGCCGCGGATTAGCTGTCTGCGCTGTGCCCGTCTTACCCGACACCTCGACATCTTGGATGGCTGCCTTCCGTGCGGTGCCGCCACCTTCGTTAACCACGCGCCACATACCGCGTTTCACTCTCTCTACCTGCTCAGCAGTCAAGCCTTCCTGAGTTAGGTTGGTGCGCGGTTGAGTATCTAGCTCCTGTAAAACTGTTCCGTCATGAGCAATGACTCGCTGAATGAGTTCTGGGTCGAAGACCTTGCCTCCATTCGCCACGGTGGCTGTGACGCTTGCCATTTGCAGAGGCGTTGCCTCTGTAGCTCCCTGGCCGATGCTCACGAGTGCAGTGAAGGCATCACTCCAGTTCAGGCCTTGCAGCCGCAGCCACTCCGGATTCGGGACGCTGCCTGGAGCTTCACCGGATAGAGGAACCTGTGTGCGGCGTCCTAGACCGAGCACCTCACACATAGTCTCGATATTACGAATCCCTGTTTCGTTGGCGTAGCGGTAGAAGAACCCGTTACAACTCACCTTTATGGCTTGAGAGACATCGATGGTGCCATGGGTATAACCCTTGGAGTGACACCAGCACTTCATAAATTTCTTCCCATATTGGGCACCGCCAGCACAGGGGAATTTTCGATCAAAATTTGGAGTAAGTCCTCCAGCGAGAGCGATCGGTATCTTAAACGTAGACCCCGGAGCATAGCTGTTGACAGCCCGGTTGAACATTGGGCTGGTGCTGTCTTCCGTGTAGCGATCCCAGTCCGTCTGGCTAATCTCTGGCACAAAAACGTTGGGGTTGAAGGATGGCACACTGGCTATTGCTAGTATTCCTCCGTTTTGAGGATCGATGGCGACGGCGGCTCCGCGCCCGATTTCTCGGAGCGCTTGCTCCGTGTGAAATTGGAGGGCGAGATCTAGGGTCAGCTCGACCGCGGCTCCTGGCCTGGGCTCTTCCTGATCCACGATTCCGACAAAACGCCGTCTAGCATCCTTTTCGACGACTAGTTTGCCTGCCTGCCCCTGCAGATGGTGATCGAGCGTTTTTTCCACTCCCATGACGCCGAAATCATCACCCACGTAGTAGCTGTAGTCCTTTCGCCGATCTTCTGGGACTGCTGATGGGTTGGCGAGATTCAAGTAGCCCAGCGTATGGGCAGCCAGCGAGTCATACAGGTAACGGCGCCGTCCTGTCCTGGCTATGCTAACGCCGGGAACACCCATATTGTGCTCTGCGAAACTGGCGAATTCTCGAAAGCTTAAGTTGCGACGATAGGTGAAAGGCACCAGCCCTCGATTTGAGCGATAGTGGCGCTGCAGGGCTTGCGCGCTGTAGTCTGCTAGCAGGCCTAGCTCCCCAAGATGGGGAAAAACGGTATCCTCGACAATAGTGACGACGTCGATTTCCTTCTGCTCTACCGGTTGCCCAAAGGAATCGTATCGAGTCCAAAGCCGAGTTGGCACAGACCCCTTCTTTTTGCGATAGTCAGCGACGATTTCGCGGAGATTGAAGCGTAGTTCATAGTTTGGCGTGCTATCAGCCAGCACCGCGCCATTGCGATCACGGATCTCACCGCGGATGCCAGGCAGGCGAATCGTTTCAATGCGGGAGCCCGGCACGCGCGAGGCGTAGTAATCGTGCTCAACAATCTGGATTCTATACAGACGGTAAAAAAGCAGGCAGAAACCCGCGAGAAGAATCACCATCACAAGATAGATCCTAAAGCGTAGCTGTTTCCCTGAGAGTTCCATCTCACTATAGATTACCCCGCATTTGCCGGAGATGCAGAGATTTCGTCACGACGCTTCTGGATCGCTTCATATTCGGACCACCCATCCAGTCGGATCCGATAGCGGAAGTGTTTGGCGAGACGGCTCAGGCTCAGGAGGAAAAAAGGAGAAATAAGCGAGCAAAACAGACTGGAAAGAAGGATTTTCCAGGCGATGCCAGAAGAAAAGAACCAGCTGCCTCGGTGAAATCTGAGCACACAATATTCACCGAAAAGAGAAAGGGCGGTGATGGCCGAGATGAAAACCACGGGCAATGCCATCGATCTTTTGCGAAACTTCGGGTGGAGTCCCTGTAATATGACTCCGCTGAGTCCGAAGGACAAAACCGCAAAACCGAAGGGCAATTCGTTCTGAGAAACACTTCCGGCGAGGGCGGTGGAGGCTTCTAGTGGGAGCTGGTAGCGCACATCCCAAAGAAAGCCGGTGACGACAGCAAAGATGAGCATCACAGGGAAAGGCGTAGCTATGGCCATGGTGAAAAATAGAGCATGCACAATAAGCAGCTCCGCGTCCCATAGCAGAGGCCACCGTGGCGAGAACTCCTGAGCCACAAAAGCGAGGAGCATGATGAGGAGAAGGCATAAGAGGTAGCGTATCATAGGTCGCGAGCCTCTTCGTTACGGTCTTCGTCCGGGGTTTTCTCAGCTTTACCATCCGGAGAGCGTTTCTGTTTTGAGTTCAGCGCGGTGTTGACCTGTGGGCGCAGAATGAAAACCTCTTTGAGTTTGTTGAGGGACACGGCGGGTTGCACTAGGGCCTGCGAGTCGAGGATACCATTTTTAATGCGCAGAACCGAGCCGAGAACTAGACCGGCAGGGAAAAGGCCGCCATCTCCAGACGTAAAAATCTGCTGTTGAGGCTGAATAGTTGTTTCGCGAGGTAGGAATCCTAGCTGCAGCAATCCTTCGTCATATATGTCAGGAGTTCCCGAGAGGATGCCTTGCTCTTGGGTTTCCTCGACAACAGCCGCCACCTGGCACATCTCGTCACTGAGCAGTAGCATCGTGGCACTGTTCTCTCCAACCACCTGGGTGACCCGCCCGACAAGAGCAACCTCGCTGCCCTGGGCTACCACTACGGGACTGTCCGGCAAAATGCCGTGAGCGCTCCCTCGATTCAGAATCGCTGTCTCATACCAGGAGCTGCCTTTGCGACTAATAACCTGCGCAACGATGAGATCATAAGGGGTGCGCTCTTCAAAGCTCAAGGCCTCGCGCAGGCGGGTGTTTTCGCTGAGGACGGAGTCGAACTCCCGCACGCGCACGACCAGGGCATCTCGGCTCCGCTTTAGTGCTGCGTATTCTGCCTGTAATTCAGAAAGACTGAGGGTCTCGACATCGTCTTTGGCGCCTCCGATAAAAACGCTCTTATGTGCCAGTGCCGCCGTTTGTGCCACAGGCTTAAAGATGGACGAAAAACCTCTCTGCAGAGCCTTCGAATCCCAAATCATCAATCCTGTGACGATGATCAGAAAGATGCCCAGTAGGAGAAGGTTTAAACGGCTCATTCAGAAAAGAGTGGTTAATCTCCTGTTTGAGGTAGGTTTGCCGGCTTCTCCATGAAGTGAGAAAGGCCTCGGATGACGGCCAGCTCGGGATCTTCCGTGAGATGAACGGGGCAGTTGAGATAAGCCGCAAGCCACTCAGTCAGTCCCTTGAGGCTGGCGCCTCCTCCACAGAGTAGGATGCCGCGATCGACAAGGTCGCCCGTCAACTCAGCCGAACATCCCTGCAGCGTTTGACGGATGACTTGCGCTATTTTTTCTGCTTGAGGAAGAATAACGGATGGCAACTCATCCGAGTGCAGCTTTAGACTGCGGGGTATAGAGGTAATAAGATCGCGCCCCTGCACCAGAAGAGATGAGGGGGGATCCGTTTCGTCGGGCGGCGCAAGGTTTGCCAAGACGTGTTTTACGGAAATGGCGGTAGGTGCCCCTATGAGTAACTGATGAGCTGAGCGAACGTAGGACTGAATAGCGTCCACCCAGTTTTCACCGCCCCCGCGCGTGCGCCGAGACTGAGCGACTCCGCCCATAGATAGAAGGGCGACTTGGCACTGACCTGCCCCGATCTCGCAGATCAGATGAGCTTTTGGGTCATTGGGGGGGAGTCGTAGCCCAGCCGCGGCCGCTAGGGTTGTTTCGATGAGTTCTACTTTCGATGCTCCGGATCGTGCCCCTGCCTCTAAATAGGCATTGCGCTCTACGCGGGTGAGCCCAGTAGGAATGCCGAGAGTGAGTTCAAATTTTGAGGGGCGACGACCTTTGTTATTTTTCTTCAGAAGATGCTCGATAAGAGTGGCGGCAGCCTCCGCATCGGCCACGATACCCTCTTGCACAGGAAAAATGACCTCAGCGTGTCGTGGTGTGCGCTCAACAGCTGCCAAAGCTTCGTCTCCCGCCAATAGCACGGTACTCGTTCCTTTCTGAAAAACGATGACCGACGCCTCGTCTGCGATCGTTTCCCTTCCCGATTTTGAGACGCGAATACGCGCCGTCCCGAGATCAACAGCGAAGCGATTTGAGGAAAAGGAAAACATAGAATTCTAACTGCCGAGAAGAAACTGACGCTAGCATCCGCCGACCAAAATGCCAATCGGTCTTCGAAGAGAGTGGGGAAAATATGACAAATTGTTCGCTCTTACTTGCTCGTAGGAAAAAAGCGAACAAGATGGGAGGAATGGCATGGAGACAGCCAGCAGGCGTTCACCATGGA
>JAHDIL010000089.1 GCA_020630835.1 Verrucomicrobiota bacterium | reverse complement strand
CGTTCATCTTTTATGATATCAGGATCAATGTAATTCTCTGGCTCCCGTTTTCTCGTTAGCAACGCGATTTTCCCCTGCTCTGAAAGTTCTTGGATTTTCTTGATATTTCTCTCGTTTTGAACCGGATCGCCGATGTCGGAGTCCATTAAAACAGCCCAATCCAATCCCAATTCCTCTATAAGTCTTTTGCTTACCCAATGTTTTAGGTTTCCACAACCTCCTATCGGTATCGGTGCAATGCCTCTATTCTGGAGTGAATCACTGATATGCCCAGAGGCACTCAACTGGCTGGAAGAATGATTGACGAAAGTAACATCACTGTGACCTTCGACGAGTAACACTGCTTTTGCAGTAGCGATCTCTGCTTCCGGTAATATCCCCAGACTCTCTGTTGCCTTCTGTAAGACCTCTTCGGTTCCTTCCTGAATGTTAGGCAATCCGCACTGGTCTGCTTCAATATAGCGAATTGATTCGACTGGAAGTAGTCCTGCCAAGCCAGGAACGTGGGTGGTAAGGAGTATCTGGCACTCAGGACGAGATGAAAGATCGAGAAGTGCCTCAATCAACATCAACTGATAATTTGGATGCTGAGAAGTTTCAGGTTCCTCAATAGCATAAATTACTCTCGGTGCTTTTTGTTCTACTCGCTTTTTCTCCGCTTCAGCTCGGAAGAAATTGAGAAGAATGAGCCTTCTTACACCGCTGCCACGCTTGTTGATCGGAACTCCCCCTTCTCCGTCCAGTGTGAAGTTAAACGTCCACTTAGGCTTGTCCTTGAATCTCGGATGCAGTTCAGAGGCCAACGCTGGATCTATTTCCTTAATTTTTTCTTTGGTGCGGTTAGCAACTTCAAGAACTGATTCTTCGACCTTTTTCTGCAATTCTTCGATTTCCGCTTGGAGTCTCTTCTTTGCTTGGTCAACTGCTGTCTGAATCGGATTTTTCGCCTCAGGGTCTCCATCCACACTTTCCCTGTCTGCTTTGAAGAGCGCAAAGACTGGGAGTTCCATGTCTATCTTTTTATAAATAGCTTTCGATTCCTTTTCTAGAGTTCCGATATCCAATTGTGTCTCTGAAAGGCCTAGATCCTCAGCTTTCTCCCACAGGCCCTTTCGCCAAAGCGCTGCAATTCTTTTGTCCGCAATAGCTTCCTCTACTCCAAATTCTTTTCCTAAAGATTTCAACTCGGACAATTTGCACTGATGTAGTCTCTCAATGTTCTCAGCGGTAGGGTGCATACAGCGAATGTAAGTCTCAGGGCCTACTACAGTCTTTTGAACCTGATAAACTTTCACAATTTCCAGAAGACCATCCGCATTTAAAAGATACTCGTCTTGGAGTGTGGTCGAATGACTAGCGTCGATAATCAGCTCGGATGGAAGGTCATCAAAAACACAGCTTATCCGAACCTCGTTATCTGTCGCTGCGACAGACTTGTCCTGTGCATCCATCTTGACCGTCTTGTTGTTAAAAAAGATCTCAAGAGCTTCGAGTATTGTCGATTTTCCTACATCGTTTTTCCCAATTATTGCGGTTAGATCACCTTCAAAATCGATTGGGGTAGGACCGAGATAACCTCTGAAATTTTGTAGGATTAGTCTTCGAATTTTCATTCTTTTTAATTCTAGCTAACGTATGGAGCTGACAACACTACCGCAAGGTTAAACTCCGAATTTCAGGAAAAACTAGGAAGCGGTAGTGTTTGTCCAGCCTCCTCTTGTTCTGTAATTAATTCCATTCTTTTCTTAGATTTGGTGGTAACCTGAGAAGAAACGCTTCTGGGTAGCCCTTTTTCCAAGTTACATTATCATAAGATATAGTTCCTCCGTCCTCCATTTCATAGTGAATAAAAGCCTTATCTATCCCATTAAACACCCAGCATTTATTATTTTCGCAAACATAAGCAAAGCACTCAGGACTATTTTCCCAGTTGGATGGCGATACCGTAAAACTCATACCGCTAGAGAATTTTATAAAGCCAAGATTAATTCCTTTTTTATCTCCAGTCTTGAGAATCAAGCCTGGTTTGTTTTCAAGAAGTTCTATAGTTATTCCGTTTTTAGACTTTATTGAACCGTAACCATCCAGAAAAGTTGACGTCTTTCGTGTCTTTAGCAAAAAAGCAAGAAGCGCAACTACGATTACTATGATACACACGCTTGTAATTTTAATCGTGACCTTCATTTATACAGAACGTCCGAGACCTGGTAGCCCGATCCGAGGGCGCGGTCTCAATGAGAGGGTAAGGATTCGAATCAGAGAAGTCAATCAACTGGCGGCGGGATCGGGCTTACCAGCGTCGTCTTGTTCGCCTTCGTTTTGTTCGTCGTAAAGGCGCCTGAGCTTCAAGAAGAGCGATAGAGCCTCTTGATCGGAATTTGAGTTCTCTTCGATGAATGTTGTCCAACCGTATCCGCCGTGTGGAAATTTGTGGCCGTAATACTCGGTTACGAACTCGTGAAATCGTGGCGGAATTACATCATCGAGTTGCTGTCGTGCTTCCTCGTCAAGATGGTCTCCCTGGCCAAGTCCGTAGCCAGAAAGAAATGCGACAAAGCTGTGGAAGTGATTGTCGCTGTCACCCCAATACATCGCAGGACGGCGGATGATACCCTCTAGGAGTCCAACCTCGGTAATTTCATCTGCATCCGACATTTAGATTTTTTTGAGGCGAACAGTAGGTATTAGTATCATCCCGCAAACGGATATCGCGAGTTTTTCCTGCCAACAGAATGTCGCTTGAAGCCCGTTAAATCAAGGGTTTTCAAGGGGAAGAGTTCGTATATCAGCAGGAACAACAGGGGGCAGACGCACGAGCTCGCGCTGGGCTGATATCATGGGGTTGGTCACGCAGAAATTTGAAAGTATTGGAGTTTTGCCCATTCTTGTTACCCCTCCGGTGATCATTGTTTCTGGGCAGTATCAAGGATTTTGAATCAAAATGATGCATTTACCGTTGCCTTTTGTGGGGCTCTCGCTCGCTCTCACCTGCCCTTTTGTCCCTGCTGCTTGCGGATAGCCTTGAGAAAGTCATCGAAGTCCAGCTCCTCTCCGCCTACTTCCTGAATAAATTCGTCGAGATCCCGCCGCTCTTTTTTGCTCGGACGACCCGTTCCTTTCTCCCTTTCCGCTACTTGCATGCGCCTGTTCTGGTCATAGTCATGAGCCTTTCGATACATTTCTTCGGGCGTCGCATCTTCGCGAAATTCACTGACAAGCTTAGCTCCCACGCGCTTTTCTAAGAGTGCTTTCACCACAAAGGTTTGGGTCAAGACACCCTTGGTAAAAACAATGTGGTCACCAACGCGCACTTGTCGCGACGGCTTGCACTCGCGCCCGTTCACGAAGACCTGGGAATTTTTACAGGCTGCCGCTACGAGTGCGCGTGTCTTAAAAGCTCGAACCGCCCATAGCCAAATATCAACCCGAACAGAGGTTACGTCGTGATCGCTCATGATATCGACTATCGACTGCCCGTTCGGCAAACTTTCGTCCACGTAGAGTCTCCGTAGAGAGCAAGGGCTGCCGCCTGGGCTGCGCTGGCTTGGGCATCCGATTCAAAAGCAGCCAGCATGGTAGAACCGGAGCCTGACAGCAAAGCAAACTGACACCCATCCTGCTCGAGCAACCATGTTTTCATGCTTCCGAGAAGAGGGAATTTCTCGAATACGGGCCGTTCTAAGTCATTCACGGCGGCGCCCCACGAAAACTCCTGCTGAGCATAATCGAAGAGGCTTGATTCTTGAGAGCTCGCATAGTTTTGATAGGCGAAGGCAGCCGAAATACTGAAGCCGGGCTTCACCAGCAGCAGCGTTTTCTCCCCAACAGCTTTGTCTGGATCGCATGGGACAACGAGCTCGCCTCGTCCTGAGCAATCACACTGACACTCATAGATAAAGAACGCTACGTCAGACCCGAATTCGGAACCGATAGCCGCGAGACTGGGTCGATCATACCCGAGACTATAGTATTCGTTGAGAACCAGAAGTGTCGTGGCGGCATCAGAGCTTCCCCCACCCAAGCCTGCGCCATGAGGTATGGCCTTGGCGAGATGAATCTGACAGGGGAGCTTGCGACCCGAGTTCTTCTCTAGTGCTCGTATGGCTTTGAGCACGAGATTATCTTCTCCGGTAGGAAGCGTCTGATCGGTGCAGGTTAGTAAGGTAGCTGCCTGCTCATCAAAACGGAAATCCATGGTATCTCCGAAATCGAGGGCTACCATGCGCGTCTCAATATTATGAAAGCCATCTTCTCGCTTTCCAACGACGCGAAGCCATAAATTCGTCTTAGCGGGTGCCAGTCTCTGGATCATACAGCAACCCCTCCTGACCTTCCGTTAGTTTTCAACATAGCGACCATCAGGTGACGTCCGGTTTTCCCCTCCTCTACCCGATAGGAGTAGTAGCGATCACTATCAGAAGCGGTATTGACCCCGCAGTCATGGACCTTCCCCGGACTTACTCCCGCCTCCAAGCAGTCGGCGAGTATCTGTCGCGCAAAGTCGACCTCATAGGCGGGAGGTCGGATGCAGGGTGCCAACTGGATGAGCATGTCGGAGGGATCAGAGTCATAGGTTTCTACCATTTTGGCAATGGCACCAGGCACGATCTGCTTCTCCGTCCCAACCCTGCCGGAGTGAACGACTGCGATAGCTTTTCTTACCGGGTCGACGATGGTTACAGCGCCACAATCTGCCACCATCACGGCGATGGGTAGCCCCAGCTCGTTCGTCATTACGCCATCGGTCTCTGGCAAGCAAACACCGCGGTCTGATGAGCCGACAGCGTGCACGGTAGCTGAGTGCACCTGATCCCCGTAAACGAGATCGCCAAGATCCACCTGCAAGGGCTTCAAGCTATGTCGATAGTGGTCTTGGAGACGCTCTATCGCCTCCTCACGCTCACAGGCAACATCGATTTGCGGATTTCGCAGCACGAACCCGTGACTAAGAAAATCGTAAGCAGAAAGCGCAGGATAGGTTTCAATCATAGAGTAAGGGGAGCAGGGAAACATGAAGCAAGCGCTACCGCAAGGGGCAAAGGCTCTGGCCACAGGATGAGTGCCAACCGCTTGCATAAGCATGACGCACCATTACACTTCCGCCCACTTCGCTGCCCTTTTTTCCCTACTATGTTAGCTATCGACCGGGTCTCCATCGAATACGGAGACCGCATCCTTTTTCAAGATCTTTCCTTCACCGTTCGCGCGAGAGAGCGGTGGGCACTAGCGGGTCCCAATGGGGCTGGTAAATCCACCTTGATGAAAATCATCGCTGGCATCGAGGATCCCGACACAGGGGGGATTATCAGGGCCAAGCAAACGACCATCGGATACCTGCCGCAGGAAGGCGTCACCCATGCCGGTAGCACGGTCTTTGATGAGGTGGCGTCAGCTTTTTCCGATGTGCAGCGCCTCCAAGCACAAATGGAGGAACTGGAAAAAGAGCTGGATGCGGCTGACCCGAAATCAGAAGCTTACGCCGACCTGCTGGAAGTTTTCGGCGATGTCCAGCTACGACTCGACCACCACGACGTAAGCAAAATGAAACCGAGGATCGCGACGGAGCTGGCAGGGCTTGGCTTTAGCGAACGCGAACACGATAGGATGACCAATGAGTTCAGCGGTGGTTGGCAAATGCGTATCGCTCTCGCGAAACTACTCCTAGAGGAACCCAGCGTGCTCCTGCTCGATGAGCCGACGAACCACCTAGACATTGAGACGGTGCAATGGATCGAGCAATGGCTGCGAAACTATCAGGGTGCTATTCTGCTCATTTCTCACGATCGCAGTATGCTGGATAATTTGACCAATCGCACGATGGCTTTCGAGAATGGCAGCGTGCAGCGCTATTCGGGAAACTATTCTTTTTTCCTATCTGAACGCGAAAAACGAAAAGAACAGGCAGAGCGCGCTCAAGCAAACCAACAGCGCGAGATCGACCAAGCCGAGAAGCTGATCAATCGATTCCGTGCGAAGGCGAGTAAAGCCAAAATGGTGCAGTCGCGCATCAAGCAGTTGGAAAAGATAGAACGGATCGAGCTGGAGCAAGATATGGCTCAGATCGACTTCCGATTCCCTCAACCTGAGCGCAGTGGACAGGTCGTCCTGAAAGCCGAGGGCTTGCGCAAAGACTACGGTGAGAAGAAGGTCCTCGTCGGGTTCGACCTTCAGATCGATCGCGGTGACAAGGTAGCTATCGTCGGCGTAAACGGTGCCGGAAAATCCACTTTTTCGAGGCTCGCTTGCGGCGCTGAGGCCCCGACTAGCGGAGAAATCGAATTTGGCCATAAGGTGACTGCCTCCTACTTCTCACAAACGCATGCTGATGAATTGGCGCCCGATAAAACGGTGCTCGAAACGATGGAAGGCAGCGTCACGAGTGAAGCGGCCGGCAATCTGCGCTCCATCCTCGGCACTTTCCTCTTTCGGGGTGATGATGTGTTTAAGCAAGTAGGCGTCCTGTCAGGAGGTGAGCGTGGCCGTCTCGCTCTCGCAAGGATGCTCCTGCAACCGGCAAACTTCCTCATTCTTGACGAGCCTACCAACCATCTCGATCTCCAGTCGCAGGAAGTTTTGCAGCGAGCGATTACTGATTACTCAGGCTCGGTGCTGATCGTTTCCCACAATCGCTCCTTCCTAGACCCTGTCGTCAATAAGGTGCTCGAGTTCTTGCCTGGAGAGCCGCCGAAACTCTTTTATGGTAACGTCAGTGATTATCTGGAGAAGAAGCAACGAGACCTCAAGAATGCGAGTGGCAATTCCCAAACTGGCGAGTCTTTGCCATCATCGAATGAAGCTGGAGGAAAAGTCTCACGCAAAGAAGAACGCAAGCGAGAGGCTCAGCAACGTCAAGAAAGAGCCAAGAAACTGAAACCGCTGGAGGACGATCTGGAATCGATCGAAGAAACGATCAGCGCACTCGAAGAAGAAAAACAAAAGCTCGCTGCCGACATGAGTGATCCCGAGTTTTTTAAAGACACCAAGAAAGCTACGAAAGCTGCCCAGAGACTATCCGAAGCAGAAATAGAACTACAGACAGCCTACAGTCGGTGGAGCGAGGTAAGCGATGAGATTGAGAAACTCGCCAACCAAACCGTGTAGCCGCGTTTGTGAAAACGTGGAATCTGCGTAGCCTGCT
>JAHDIL010000088.1:1781-7192 GCA_020630835.1 Verrucomicrobiota bacterium | reverse complement strand
AAAGGCAGCCTGTTTTGACTTCGCTCGGTACACGTCGGAACTACGCGCTTGGGTTCATTAGCCAGTGTAGCCGCGCCGGTGACGGCGTGGAGTCGCGGGAAAGGTAGCCTGTTTTGATTTCAAAGAGCTCCCATCGTTCCGCGTCCTCACGGAACGCGGCTACCCATGTCCCCCCTGGGTTTCATTGCGTTCCGCGCGTTGATCCCTAGCGGGTCCCTGTCAGGGGGATAAAAACGCTCGATAGACGACAGGTGAACACTGTTCCTATATTGTCTAACTTTTATTGAAATTCAAGTTTACCTAATATCATGATTTGGTATAGATTTACTTGTTATTTAACGAAAATTATAGAAATTGTAGGCCGTCTGAGACGTGGGTCACGATTCAGGCTGTAAAACTTGGCTATGATAATCCCTATCGAACCTTGGCTGGAGACGAGCGATCAGCATCGCTTGCTGGCTCTCCGTGAGCGTGGAGAGTGGCCTCAGCTCTATGGGGAGGCCGCTGGTTGGCATCCTCTAGCGGCACCTAGCCAGCCTGTTACTGGTTCTCTCAGGCAAAATCTTCATCACCCGATCCCTATGGACTTTTATCACGAACCGATCATGGTGGATGAGATTTTAAAAGCGATGGCCCCCGTTTCAGGTAAGCAGATTTTCGACGGCACGCTTGGGGGCGGAGGTCATACTGAGGCCTTTCTTCAAGGTGGAGCTCACGTTATCGGCTGTGACCAAGATCAGGAGGCGCTTGATCATGCTTCTAGGCGCCTCGATGTGTTTGATGACCAGTTTCTGCCGGTTAAAGGCAATTTTGCTCAAATTACGGAGCATTTATCAGGTCTGGGAGTTGAAAAGGTGGATGGTATCCTTCTCGACATCGGGGTCTCGTCTCACCAGTTGGATGATGCAGAGCGGGGATTTTCGTTTCGTGCGAACGGCCCGCTCGATATGCGGATGAATCAGGAGGATGGGGAGACGGCAGCTGATGTCGTTAACATGCGTTCGGCGGAAGATTTGGCCGATATCTTTTTTCATTATGGGGAAGAACGTAAGTCTCGTGCTGTAGCTGCAGCTATCGTGCGCAGACGCCAGGAAAAGCCTTTCGAGACTACGGAGGAGCTGAGCAGCTTGGTTGGTTCCGTTATTCGTCGGAAGGATGGCAAAAACCCGGCTACCCGTGTCTTTCAGGCATTGCGCATCGAGGTGAACCAGGAGCTTAAGGTGCTGGAGGCGGCTCTTGCTGCATCGGTCGATGCCCTGGAGAAGGGTGGTGTCCTAGCTGTTATTACCTTCCACTCATTGGAGGATCGCATTGTGAAGCGTTTCCTTCACGAGCGCAGCCGTGCCTTTCTCGATCGCCCAGAGTGGCCCGAGCCCAAGGAAAATCCTGACTATCACTTTAGCCTGCCACACCGCAAGGCCATACAGCCCACCGCCGAGGAAGTGGCGCGGAATCCCCGAGCCCGCAGTGCTAAACTGAGGGTAGGCGTCCGTGTCTAGCTGGTAACAAGTCGGTAAGCTTGAGAATGGGAAGAAAGAGGCAATACAACCACAAGATCCGGATCGCATCACTCCTGCGGGTGATCGCTGTCGCCGGCTTGTTGCTCTATGCTAGTGTGTCATTCGTGCTGATTCGCAATGAGCATGTGTTGTTGGGGAACGAAATTCGCGAGCTCGAGGAGGAAATCTCTGATATGCGACACGAGTCAGAGATGTGGGAACTGCGCATCGCGGCTGTGCGAGATCGGTCGGAGTTGGTGCGACGGCTTCGCTGGTCGCAAAGTGAACTACAACCTATCGACCTGCAAAAGGTTATCGAGATCCCGCTGGCTCGCGAAGCTCGAAACGTAAAGCCCCTGACGCCCTAACCTCGCTATAAATGAAGTCAAATCTCAAAGGACGTCTATTACTTTCCTGCATTTTACTTGTCGGGTGTCTCAGTATTTTGAGCGCTCGCCTCATCTATATTGAGACATTTATGGGCGAGCGTTTGGCCGAGGCAGCTCGCTCACACTATGAATATAAAGACACACTCCCGGCTCAGCGTGGCCGGATCTACGACCGCACGGGTGAGCTTTTAGCCCGTAACCAGAGCGTCTATACTCTCGTCGTTGACTGCTACCACCTGCGCGACTTCGGCCTAGCTTGCATAGGTCTAGCCAAAAAGGAAAAGAAAAGCCCGTTGGCCGTGAAGAGCGAGTATCTGCCGGAGGAAATCCGTGGACGCTATCGTGCCTACGTAGCCGAGACCTTAGCCGATATTTTGGAAATGCCGGTAAATGAAATTGCGGCGAAACTGAAAGGGAAAGAGAACGGCGAGGTCGTATTGTTGCGCAACGTGGAAGAGGATTTTTCGCGCAAGATTGGTGAGGTCTTTGATGAAAAGTCTATCGGTGGCGTTTATTTGCGCCGAGGCCAGCGCCGCTATTACCCCAGCCCCCTGACACTGACTCAGACACTGGGGTATGTGAATGAACAGGGCGAGGGAGTCGCCGGTATCGAAAAAGTTTTCAATGATGAGATGCGCGGCACTGATGGCTACCGCTACTGTGAGCGTGACCGCCGTCGCCGCGAAATTCTAGCCTATCGCGGATCGCAGGTGGATCCTGTGCCTGGTCGTGATGTCTATCTGAGCATAGATATGCAGTTGCAGGCTGCCGTGGAGCAGGAGTTGGATAAGCTACTCGATGCCTATCGGCCGGAGAAGGTGAGTATTGTTTTCATGAAGCCGAAGTCGGGGGAGATCCTCGCCATGGGTAGTCGTCCTCATTTTGATCTCACGACTCGGAAAGGGATCCTTGGGCAGGTGCCTGTGCGTCGAAATATCGCGGTATCAGATCAGTTTCAGCCTGGTTCTACATTTAAGATGGTCGGCTTTGCTGGGGCATTCGACAAAGGGCTGGCCAATCCAAAAACTCGAGTCGACTGCGAAATGGGTGAGTATGACGCTGATGGTCACACGGTGAAAGATCATCATCCCTATGGTGTCTTGAGCGCTAAAGAGTCCTTTGCTGTCTCTTCGAATGTTGCGGCTTTCAAAATTGCTCGTCCCCTGAATCCAGATGGTTTCATGGACTATGTGAAACGGTTTGGATTCGGTGCAAAGACGGGGATCGAGTTAACCGCTGAATCTTCGGGGCGGCTAAACCCGGTCGAAAAATGGTCTCGCTCCTCTTTTCCTAGCCAAGCGATTGGCTATGAGGTGGCGGTCACTCCTGTGCAGATCGCAGCAGCTGCAGCGGTCATTGCCAATGGCGGGGTGTATCGCGCACCGACAGTTCTGAAAGGTCTCTCAGAAGTCGGAGATCGCGGTTTCGTCGAGCGCGTTGCTAAGCAGTCTCATCGTGTTGTTTCAGAGACGGCGGCTCGTCAGCTGACAGATTGCATGATTTCGGTGACGCAAAAAGGCGGCACCGGCGTGAAGGCGGCTCTTCCGGGGTATGAGATTGCCGGGAAAACAGGCACGGCGCGTAAGCACGTGACCGGGGTCGGGTATGTGAAGGGACGCTATATCGCCTCTTTCGTCGGTTTCTTTCCCGCTAAGGACCCTGAAATACTTGGTCTTGTTCTAGTGGATGACCCCAAGGCGAACACAGGCGCTGTTTACGGTGGCACCGTCGCGGCCCCTACTTTCCGAAATATTGCCGAGCATGCCGTGCGGATTTTTAATATCGAACCCGATTTCCCGGAACAATTGGAACTGGACGAAAGCAAGAAACTTGCGAAGGTGAGCGGCTCAGCTCAGCCCTAGTTTCCCCATGTTGCTCAATGAACTTGTCGATGGTGTTGCCATCAAATCAGCCTCCGGCAGCAGTCTGTCCCAGGCTGTCTCCGGTCTTGCTTTCGATAGCCGCGAGGTAAAGTCTGGTTTTGTCTTCTTTGCCCTCGTTGGTCAGGATGTGGATGGGAATGACTATGTCGACGCCGCTGTCGAGGCAGGGGCCTTAGCTATTGTCAGCGAGCAGCCATACCCTGCCTCCCATGAGGTCGCTTGGCTACAGGTGCAGGATGCTCGCTATACCATGGGGCGCATGGCGGCGAATTTTTACGCTCATCCTAGCCTGCATTACCCGGTAGTTGGCGTCACGGGGACGAACGGGAAGACTACAACCAGCTTTCTCATCCATCACATTTTTGAAAAAAGTCTGCATCGTGCAGGCCTGATAGGCACGCTTCACTATTCCATTGGTGATGGACTGCTCCCCGCCTCTCACACGACTCCCGAAAGTCTAGTTTTGCAGGGGCTCCTCAGCACGATGCAGGAATCCAGTTGTCGGGCTGTCGCCATGGAGGTGTCCTCTCACGGCATCATCCAGCACCGAGTAGAGGGGGTGCATTTTGACGTTGGTATCTTTACTAATTTGAGTCAGGATCACCTCGATTTTCATCGCAGCATGGATGCCTATTTTGAGGCAAAGGCGGGTCTTTTCGATCAGATAGACCGGGATGGGACTAAACAGGGCACTGCCATCATCAATATAGATGATATTTATGGGGAGAGGCTTCTGAAACGGCAGTTTGCTAGGCTAAAGACTTACAGCTTCGGCCGCAATGCCAATGCGGACTTCCGGATTGAGAATGAGCGATCGACCTTCAATGGTAGTCAGTTCAAGCTTTCGTTCAATTCGCGGAGTTTCCTCGTGAATACGCCTCTCATCGGTGCGTTCAACATTGCTAATGCAGCGGCGGCTATCGCTGGAGCTTATGCTGCTGGGTTGAACCTACGCGAGGTTGTTCAATCTATAGCTGACGCGCCACAGGTCCCTGGGCGTCTCGAGGCTGTCCTGGGAATGCAGACGAATTATCGAGTCTTTGTCGATTATGCCCATACTCCCGATGCCCTAGAGAATGTGCTTCGGACTCTCAGAGGATTGAACCCTGCGCGCATTATCACCGTGTTCGGTTGCGGCGGGGATCGTGATATGACGAAACGCGCCCCGATGGCACGCATGGCGGAGGAGGGGAGTGACTATTGCCTTCTCACCTCTGACAATCCTCGTGGCGAAGATCCGCAGCAGATACTTGCTGGTGCTGAAAAAGGTTTCTCTAGAGAGGGGCGCCACGAGGTTATCGAGGACCGTAGCGAGGCCATTAATAAAGCGATCGAAATGTCTGGCGAGCGCGACATCGTCCTTATCGCAGGAAAGGGACATGAAACTTATCAGGAGGTTAAGGGCGTTCGTCACGACTTCGATGATCGTAAGGTTGCAGCCGCGGCTATGCGGAGAAAGGCGGACCCCCAGAAAACCCCCGGTTCCCCTCAAAAACTGCTCCCATGAATTCAGCCGACCAGATCACTATCGCCGGTCTCCGCGTAGTTACTCAGATTGGAGTGCCAGCGGAAGAGCGCGCCCGTCCTCAGAGCGTTGAGGTCAGCCTGACTCTGCATCTTTGCGAATCGTGGCGGGGGAA
>JAHDIL010000088.1:0-1771 GCA_020630835.1 Verrucomicrobiota bacterium | reverse complement strand
TTTCAGAAGATATCCGCGATGAAGCCGCTCGTTCCGAGCGCCTGCTCATCGAGACTCTCGCCGACGACATCGCAGCGCTCGCGCTGCAGCGATCACTTGTCTCTAGAGTCGAGGTGGAGGTGCGAAAATTTATTCTGTCTGACTGTCAGTATGTGTCAGCTCGAGCGGAGCGTTTCGCGCCTGATGAACCGATGAGTATGGGGTAGTAATGATGGGGCCGGCTTTGATTTCGGATTTCGTCGGCAGGAATGTTCGGCTCATCTTAGGAGGGCTTTCAGTCCTTCTACCATTTACCCTGCTCGAAGCTCAGTCAAACAAGGCACATACGCCGCAAGTGCTCTTGCTTGTTGAAGAGGATGCAGAAGCCAATCTGCATTTTTGGAGGAGCTGCTATCAGCAGCGCTATGATAGGGAGTTGGAATGGCAGGTGTTAGTGCTGCCCGCATCGGTCAGTGCTCTGAATGATGCGGAAGCTGGCGAAATTCCGAAGTGGATGCGTGGTCTCCGTTGGTGGGGAGATGTCGATTTGATTATTCACCAGTATGGTGTGGAATCCATACGCAGCCCTCTCATTGCAGACCGTTTGTTAGCCCCCCATCGAGGAGAGCAGAAAATCCCGGCTCTTGTTGTTTCAAAGTCTGCTCTTGATAGTGATGCCGAAGACGCTGGCGAGCTTGCTAAGCTGCTCGATATTCCTCGTGTCGAAGGTATTCCTGATGGGGCGCTGGAGTGTTATGTCGATGGTAAAGTCGTCGACAGTTTTCCCGACAATGTAGATTTTGGAGATCTGGATGGCTTCCGATTACAGGATGACGAGGAGACTGTCCCATTTGAAATTCGTGACGGCGAGAGCCGTAGATTTGCTCTTTTGAGGCCACTCGCTGGCTATCCCTCCATACAGGTAGCCCCCCTTGCGCCCGATGAGCGCGACTTTCCCAAGACTCCTCTCATACCTTCATTTCTGGCCTTTGCCGTCGAACGGATGATTGATGCGTCGGCTGGCTTTGCCTGGTCTGATCAAGCGGTCGAACCTCTCGAAGGGCTAGGGCTCCCAGCCGGAACGAGCACGAAGAGTCGTAAGGGCCTCAACATACGGGTTGATGAGTTGTCGGCCTCATCCGCGGCTGGTCAGCTCAGTCGACTTCTGGATGGAGAAACGGAGCGTAGTTGGGCGGCAGGAATCGCGGGGCCCTCGTGGTTAGAGATTCGGCTCCAAGAGCCGGAGGAATTGGTTGCCCTGCTGTTAGAATTTCCGTCTGCATCTCCCGCATGTGAGATTGAGATTTCTTCATCGCTGGACGGCTTCGATTATACTGAGGAGTGGCGTGTTGAAAAAGGAAGCCGATCGGTTTTGCCGATATTGTTGAGTGGCGAATCAGACAGGAAACGAGTGCGGGGTTTAAGGATCATGTTGACGCCGCTTAACCGGGGCGAAGAGGTCTCACTGGGTGAGCTGAGTTTATACACTGACCTGGATACCGCTGATTTTGCTTGGGGATCAGCCCAGGGAGAATGGCTTTCGCGATATGGTGTAGTTCGTTTGCAGCCACCCGGTTCCTATAGAAATCTTGGGGTTGGATCTATTCTCCCCGCCGCCGTTATCCCTCAGGGGGGCATCGACCTGCCTGAAACCTCCGGAGAGAGGCGCTTATATTTCTCGGCCAGCGGCGAAACGGCCTTTGTTCATTCAGTGGGTTCGGACGAGCAGAGCGATGGAATTCTGACCCTCTTCTCCCATGCAAGTCAGAATGAAGTTGGCGGAACTCGTGTC
>JAHDIL010000087.1:6436-7216 GCA_020630835.1 Verrucomicrobiota bacterium | reverse complement strand
TCTTCCTCCGACGCTCTATCGCAACGGCGCACACTCAATCAAGCCGCTGTTAAAGAAGTGCTACCAGACCTGTGGATAGCGCCAGAGCTAGAGTCCGAGCCTGCTATCGATTCGTGGCTGCGAGCAGGAATCGCCAAGCACCCGGAGTCTGCGGCCCTCTCCAAGGTCCAGGGGCAACTCAACCAACTTCGGAAGCACAAAGTCGTCATAATGCGCGAGATGCCCAAAGGTCAAAAGCGCGAGTCTCGACTCTTCATCGGTGGAAATTGGATGAATCAGGGCGACGTCATAGAGCCCGGCGCACCTTCCGCCATCGCTCCATGGAAAAAAGAATTTCCAAAAAACCGCTTGGGACTAGCTCAGTGGATGACCTCGCGCGAAAACTCATTAACAGCACGTGTCGCAGTTAACCGCGTGTGGGAACAGCTATTTGGTGAAGGCCTCGTTGTTACCGTTGAGGATATGGGGACAATGGGGGCTCAACCAACCTATCAGACTTTGCTCGACTACCTAGCGCTACGTTTCAAAACAGATCAGCAATGGAGTCAGAAGCAACTCATTCGCGAAGTCGTCCTCAGCGACGCCTACCGTCGCGATTCTAGGGTAACCGAAGAAATGTTAACCGTCGATCCGGCAAATCGCCTTCTATCGCGCGGTCCGCGCTTCAGGCTGAATGCGGAAATGGTGCGTGACCAGGCTCTATTCGCATCTTCCCTACTTAGCAAAGGGATGCATGGCCGTTCTGTCATGCCCTATCAGCCAGAGGGCATTTGGAACTCC
>JAHDIL010000087.1:2442-6426 GCA_020630835.1 Verrucomicrobiota bacterium | reverse complement strand
CCGTTTACAACAATAAAACCTGGAAGACCTCAGAAGGCGAAGACCAATATCGCCGCGCTATGTATACCTTCTGGAAGCGCACCAGTCCCTACCCCTCTATGGTCGCATTCGACGCTACAGCGCGCGAAATCTGTAGCCCTCGACGCATCCGAACGAACACCCCCCTACAAGCGCTCGTCACCCTCAATGACCCTGCCTTCGTCGAGGCTGCTGATGCCCTCGGTAAACGCATGATCCACGCTGGAGGCGATCTTAGCGAGCAGCTGAACTTCGGCTTCTTAGCGGCGGCGTCCCGCCCGATTGACAAAAAAACCTTGGACCACCTCGCCTCCCTTTACCACCAGACCGTTGATCAGATGAGCGGCGATACTGAGCAGGCGATGGCCTTTATCGCCAGAATCATCCTCAACCTCGACGAAACACTAACAAAATCTTAGTATTAACCCAAGAGTATAATCATGAGTAACCTAGTCCACGAAGCCCTCAAGACCTCTGCCGAGAGAAAAACCCGTCGGCATATGCTCAACCAATTCGGCACGGGAATTGGAGCGCTAGCTCTCTCACAATTGCTTGGTGATTCAGCAGGTGCCGCAGGCAAGCCTCCTATCATCGACCCGACCAAGCCACTGGCTCCTCGCCAGCCACACTATCCGGGCAAGGCGAAACGCGTCATCTTTCTCCACATGGCAGGCGCCCCCAGCCAACTAGAACTTTTCGACTACAAGCCCGAGCTGCAAAAAGTCGACGGAAAGCCTTGTCCTGAATCCTATCTAGAAGGAAAACGTTTCGCTTTCATCTCTGGTGTTCCTGACATGCTCGGCCCTGTCTATCCTTTTCAGCAGCACGGTCAGAGTGGAGCTTGGTTGTCTGATCGGTTACAACATCTCCCTGAGGTAGTGGACGAGATGACTTTCATCAAGACGATGACGACGGATGAGTTCAACCATGCACCAGCTCAGATGCTGTTTTATACCGGATTTCCTCGTCCAGGGCGTCCTAGTTTAGGGTCCTGGGCCACGTATGGGCTAGGAAGCGAAAACAAAAACCTCCCGGGTTTCGTCGTCCTAGTTTCAGGAGGAAAGGCCCCATCGGCAGGAAAAAATATTTGGGGCAGTGGATTTATTCCCTCCGTCTATCAAGGTGTGCAATGTCGCTCAAAGGGGGCGCCTGTCCTCTTTTCCTATAGCCCAGAACAATTCTCCGGAGATCTCAACAAACAGGCTATCAATGCCATTAACAGAATAAACGAGGCCTCCTACCAAGAAGTCGGCGATCCCGAAATCCTTACTCGCATCGCCCAATATGAAATGGCCTATCGTATGCAGATGTCCGTGCCAGAGGTTATGACCATCGACGACGAACCTGACTACATCCATGAGATGTATGGCACAAAACCAGGTGAGGAATCGTTTGCCAACAACTGCCTCCTTGCGCGACGCCTCATCGAAAAAGATGTTCGATTTGTTCAACTCTTTGATTGGGGATGGGATCACCATGGAGCAAACCCGCGTGAAAGCCTCACCACCGGATTTGTAAACAAATGTCAGTCTATTGACCGGCCTATTACGGCCCTACTTAAAGACCTAAAACAGAGAGGTCTTCTCGAAGATACACTCGTCGTCTGGGGGGGAGAGTTCGGTCGGACCCCGATGCGTGAGAACCGTGGTGGTCAAGAGATGGCAGCGATAGGCCGAGACCACAACCCAAACGCTTTCACCATCTGGATGGCCGGAGCTGGAGTCAAATCAGGCCTTAGCTACGGCGAAACTGATGAGTTTGGCTACCAACCAGCTGACAGCAGCAAGTCCGTTCACGTCTACGATCTCCAAGCGACTATTTTGCATCTCATGGGTTTCAACCATGAGAAATTCACCTACCATTTCCAGGGAAGGGATTTTCGACTTACCGACGTGCACGGAAGGGTGGTCAATGATGTGTTGGCGTGACGAGAAGAGCCAGATTGTAAGCATTTAGGGTAACCTAGTTGCATTCTGGTTTTACTTACCCGCCCCCGATGTAATGGCAGACCGTCTCGTCTTCCGCGGATACGACGTATTCCGATCTATAGGTGCCCCCCAACGCACGCTAATAAGCTTGAGTAATTCGCACAGCTCTTTTGTGCTACTCGCCCTTACTTCCTGACAATCCCTAAAAAATTCCTCACCTGAGAAATCTCCGATCGATAAAGATTCTCTCCACTCTCCTTCCCCACATAGAGGCCAGTCGAGCGTCCTCCGTCCAAGTTGATAGCCCGATTCGTGGTAAATTCATGAATAACCTTGGGATCATTGAGCAGCTTTGATAGAACATTGAGTGTCACAGCGCTAGAAACACCTAGCATCCACTTTCCCTTCCAGTCAGTGAGAACAAACGTTCGAGGCCGCCAATTACTATCTGAAAGGCCCGATACGCCCCGCCCCTGCCAGACTAACATAGGCCCGGTTTGCAAAGCTTGCTCAACACCTGAGCTGGATGAAAAGCTCTGGTAGCGCTCAATGTGTATGCCACCTGTCCCAAACCAAATTATTCCGCTAGTGATGCCGCCACTACTGCTTTTACGCAAAGGATGAATCTGCCGGCTATCGCTGACAACGAGACCGAGAGGCCGAAAGTCCCGACCGTAGAAACCGCCATTCACCCCGGCACGGGCGGATACAGCCTGCATGGCAGCTTTAAGATTCGAATATTTTCGCTGTTTCTGATTCGATCCCTGATCGATCACTTTGAGCCCGTAGTCCTTCGTCGAAAAAGCAACGAGCGTCAGCTGCACGGATCGGCCGACCCCAGTGACTCGCTTATCAATAAGCTCGACATCGCCATAGGTCTGTCGAGTTTCATCAGTCACGCGCCATCCTTGAGCTCTCACCGAGGATCCGAGGAGAGCAAGGGATAGAGCAGCGACAAAGGTTCTGAACAAGGTGGAAGGCATATTTCTTACAGGCCAAGCGTTCCCTCAACAACGCCTAGACGGGAGGTGACATCAAGTTTCTGCATCATTTCTTCGGGCGAAACCTGGCCTTGGATTAGCGATTGATACCGGTTTATTAACGCAGCGGCAGCCTCGCGACTTTCATCTAATAATTCGATGCGCCCTCGGCGCAATCCTGCATCAGTGAGATTCTGAAAAAAGCGAGCCGCAGTCTGAGCACGACCGTTGAACAGGGTGTTGCGGCAGCCGACATCCGCCGTAAGCCTATGCAGCTGCCCAACACGGTCACGGAGCTCGACCTTGTGTTCTTCGCACGGGCGTCCGCAGTTGGTAAAGTCCGTCCCCTCAGAAAGGAAGCTACAAAAGACGCAATGCTCCATGTGAAACATGGGCATGTGCTGATGCAGAGTCGCCTCGAACCAGTGCTCCGGAACGGCTTTCAAAAGATCCAAGGTCTGCTCAATGTTCAGGTCATAGGACACTGTCAACCCATCAAACTTCTCCTCCATAAGCAGCTTCGCTGTGAGCGGATTCGCGACATTTAGAGAAAAGTCGCCCATTTTCTTCAGGCCATCGTGAAACCGAAAATACTCGACTCCACCCAGGTTCCTTAAGAGGACTCCGTCTGGTTTAGCCCGTTCCACGACCTTGAAAAGTCCTACCTCTCCCGCTTTTTGGATCCGCGGAGTGGCTAAAAAGATCTCGCTCGTTTCACAGCGGTCTCGAAACTGTTGAACGAGATCCTTGTAAGTTCTCACATCCTCGCAATCAAGATAGATGCGTGGCACCCCCGAATCGATGGCAGCGATCATCTGATCTGCGCTACGACAGAGAATAGAAAGTTGAAACGGGCTGCTAACTTGCTCGGCTTTCACCTTAGCGAACAAAGATGGCAAGCTCACTGGCTCCTCGTGCCGGTCTCTGGTTTTTTGACGACGCTTATGATCAAGCTGATCCACCATCTGGCGTCGCATAGCATTAAGTTCCCCCATGGGCATGAGCACGCCACCTTCGACATCATAATCAAGAGACGCCAGTTCATAAGCCGTCCCACC
>JAHDIL010000087.1:0-2432 GCA_020630835.1 Verrucomicrobiota bacterium | reverse complement strand
ATTCGTGACTGAGCGGACGCTTCTCTGCTTTCACCAAAGGCACCGACGAGATAACCTGCAGACCTGTTGCCTGATCAGTTAGTGACAGAGTTCCTCCCAAGGCGCCTCGAGCCTTCCACTTGACTGTCGCCTTACGCCTAGGGAGGTCTTGACGCTCCCAGGACTTGCGCAAGCGCTGATTAAGTTTGGGATCATCAGTTTTCCAGACTTTCGTCCCACATGCGATACGAGAGAGATCGATTCGATTTTTCCCGAAAATGAGTCGTTTTCCCTTCACCTCAAAAATGCGGGTTCCGACCTCGTTGTTGGTATCGCCAGGATTCTCAAAACCAACCCCGTCCCCTGCCTTAACGGGAGTCTCTGCATCGAGTTCTACAAAGTCGCGCCCTACCACCGTTACGCGCCCAAGGTAAGCACCTCGCTTTTTCCCGAATCGAGCGTGAACAAGCTTTTTGTTATCAATCCCCTGTAGCCAACCACTGGAAAGCCCTCGAGAAAAAACCATCTCCAGCTGATAAAGCTCTTCGCTGGTGGCCTTTTCCAAAATACCGCTAACAGCTCGATCAATGGCCTTCCGATAGACCTGTGTGACGGCGGCGACGTATTCGGGCGTCTTAAGGCGGCCCTCGATTTTGAAACTGCGTATGCCTTTTTCGATCAGCTGGGAAATCTCATCAATCCCAGCAAGGTCTTGTGGTGAAAGCAGATAGCGCTGATCGCCCATCTCCCTCGTCTCGCCATCGACGACTAACTCATAAGGCATCCGACAAGCCTGGGCGCACTCGCCTCGGTTTGCACTGCGCTGTCCCAGTGACTCACTAGTCAGACACTGCCCGGAATAGGCAACACACAAGGCCCCATGAACAAAAGTTTCTAACTCGACAGCATCGTCCTCACCAGCATGAAAAAGGTGGATTTCTCGCAGGGAATTTTCGCGCCCAATGACGGCTCGATCGACACCGATGCATCGATCGACGAATGCCAACGCCTCCGGAGAGGTGATTGTCATCTGGGTGGAGGCATGGACATTGAGATTTGGGACGATGGTGCGAGCCAACTTAGCTAGGCCCAGATCCTGGATGATGACGGCATCCACCCCCGCCCGGCTGAGCAAGCGCAGCTGCTCCGCCGCGGCTTCCAGCTCCTTCGTAAAAATAAGCGTATTGAAGGCAACAAGCCCTCGGACACCATGCGCATGAAGGAACTCCATCAGCTCAGGCAAATCATCCGGAGTAAAATTGTCCGCCCGCATCCGTGCATTGAATTGTGGCATGCCGAAGTAAATGGCATCGGCCCCATTTGCGACAGCTGCTCGCGCACACTCCCAGTTCCCCGCTGGCGCAAGTAGCTCTAGGCCGAGACTACGCGCTGTAGGCTTGTCTTCCATGGCTAGAGTTCAGTATAGATCGTCTGGTGCTACCGTGCTCTGTTCTTTATTAGCCAATTCGTTAGCCTGCCAGATGACCCGCTCCGGCGAACTATCGAACCGGTAGGCATGGCAGTTTGGACAGATGTTCGTCTTGCTAACCACGATGGAATCACAACCTACGCACACCTTGTATTTCCCAGGGGTTTCGGCAATTTGACGCGCCTTTTCGGCACGGGAGGAAAGCGGTTGGGAAGGTTCGTTCATGGATCTTAGCTCGGCTCTCAAACTCGTCGCATAAGACCTTTATTTCAACTCGCAATACCAGCGAGCGCGCGGCGATACTCGGTCGGTGTCTGCTTATGGACTCGCCTGAAGAGCTGATTGAAATGAGAAGCAGACGTAAACCCTACCTCGAGAGCAATGTGAGATATGGGTTCGCCAGTTTCGCGCAGGAGTTGGCAAGCACGAGCGATACGCATGGACTGCACATAATCCTGAAAATTCATGCCAACATGCTGCTGAAAAAAGCGGCTTACCGACTGCGGATGGAGAGCGCCTATACGCGCCACCTCCGCCAGAGAGATCTCCTCTTCAGCATCGAGCTGCTGACGTAGGTGTCGTAACATACGCGATAGACGGTCTACGGATTTTTGCGAGCGATTGACCCGATATCCAGACGAGGCAAGAGGCCGCGCATCTAAGGTATTTTCTGCCAAGAACTGGAGCGTCTCCAAAAAAGCAAGTGCCTTGCGCCCGGCGCCATTTGCGGAAAAAATCCGCTGAAAGCTAGCCCCAACCTCTATGGAAACTGATTCAGGAAAAGCCAGACCTCGATCTGCCCGCTGAAACAACTCAGAAATAGGAGCAAATTCGGGTGAACGAAAAAAATCGACGCCATATAGAGAGGGAAGAAACTGCACCACTAGAGCACGCGCCCGATCAGTCCCCTTTCGCTCGCTCTGATACTGATGAGGCAAATCCGCTCCGATTAGGACGAGATCCCCGGCACCAAAGCTATCTAGGCTATCTCCTACCAGTCGCGTCCCCCTGCTCTCGGTGATTA
>JAHDIL010000086.1:6893-7295 GCA_020630835.1 Verrucomicrobiota bacterium | reverse complement strand
CGAACTACCTTTCGAAAAACTACTAGCCGTAGCCCTTGCCTTCTCCCGCATCCTAAGAAAACGCACCGACAAGAAACGTATCGGCATCCTGCTGCCCCCAGGTAAAGGCGGCCTCCTCTCGAACCTCGCCGTTCTCTTTGCTGGAAAAGTGCCAGTAAACCTGAACTTTACCGCTGGAGAGTCAGCCATCGCCTCCTGCATCGAACAGGCTGATCTGGACTGCTTTCTCACCGCGAGCAAGTTCCAGCAAAAGCTCTCCTCCTTTGCCTGGCCGCCCGATGAGCAACTCATCAAAATCGATGAACTCCTGCCCACAAAGAAAGTCGCTATCGGGTTTTGGTTAGTTCTCTCCAAGATTTTCTCCGCATCCACCCTAGCCACCTGGATCGGGATGCCCAAAAA
>JAHDIL010000086.1:0-6883 GCA_020630835.1 Verrucomicrobiota bacterium | reverse complement strand
GTTCTCCTATTTACCAGCGGTAGCTCGGGGACACCGAAAGGGGTGGTGCTATCTCATCGAAATTTGCTCGGAAACGTCAACCAATTCGCCACGCGCCTTAATTTAAAGACAACAGATAAAGTGTTAGGCTGCCTCCCTCTTTTCCACAGCCTCGGCTGCACGGCTACTATGTGGTATCCTATCATCGAAGGCGTTTCTCTAGTCACCTACCCCAGCCCGCTTGAGGTGCCCAAGCTGGCTGAATTAATCGAAAAATATGAGATCAACCTACTGCTCGCGACACCCACATTCCTTCGCGGCTACCTGCGCCGTGCACAGCCCGAGCAACTGAAAAGCCTCAAACTCGTTGTCACCGGGGCCGAGAAACTCCCTGCCAAAGTCGCAAAAGCTTTTGAGCAGCGCTTCGGACTACCCGTCTGTGAGGGATACGGCCTAACAGAGACCGCTCCAGTGACTAACTTCAATATCCTCGATCCTAGTCTCGACGCGGACGAAGACGAGCGGCATAGCATTCTTGCCAATCGGCGCCTGGGGTCCGTAGGACTATTTGTCCCCGGCCTAGCGGTCCGCATTACCGATCCAGAGACACACCAGCCTTTGCCGCTCAATGAGACCGGCATGATCTGGTTCCGCGGAGCTAATGTCTTCGAAGGCTATCTAGGCCTAGATGAGAAAACAAAAGAGGTAAAACAAGGACGCTGGTTCATGACTGGCGATCTGGGGCGAGTTGATGAAGACGGCTTCCTTTATATTGAGGGTCGACTCTCACGTTTCTCCAAAATTGGTGGCGAAATGGTGCCACATGAGACTCTAGAATCCGCCATTACCGCAGCTGCGAAACTCGGCGACGACGAACAAAAGGTCGCCGTCGTCGGAGTGCCAGATGAGGCGAAGGGAGAGGCGATCATCTTGATCTCAGCCGAGCCAGATCTTGATATAAAGACCCTACGCAAGCAGCTGTTAGAGGATGGCATCCCATCCCTATGGATTCCCAAGAGCGTCGTGCAAGTAGACGCCATTCCGATGCTGGCATCAGGGAAGTTAGACATTAAAGGGTGCGAGGAAGCGGCTTTGGCGGGGTGAGTGCGAAGACCACCATCAAGGATGGGAGAAGGGGAAGCGCGAACCAACGAGAGCTACGCACCCGATCCTGCCCACAACGGCGGCTCGCCTTGTAGAGCTTGCACTGGCGACTCACGAACTAAATCTGTGAAAATTCGCGTAATCCGTGGATTCTTTCGCACAAGGCCAGACTACTATCACACTGGCACTTTATCACCCCCGTGACAAAGGCGGCACCATCGTCGGGCGCTTGGGGCGACCTCTTCGCTTTCCCTGCTTGGTTGCCTCAACCGCAGCGTCCATCTCCGTCTTTTCCACGGCTTCTTGACGGCCTCGATCGCGCAACACACTCACAAGAGCGTCTCCCAGCTCATGAAAGCGGAAGCGGAACCCCAACCGATGCGCATGCCTAGGGATGCAGCGACGCCCATCTAGGGCTATGTTAGGGTCTACATTGACAAACTTGGCACCGAGCACCAAAAGCCATCCAGGAAACGGTAAAGCGAATTTTTTCTCGATGGCCGTTCGGATCGTGCGCATAAATTCGCCGTTCCTTACAGGCTGCATACCCGTCGCGTTAAAGATGCCGTAATAGGCGGGCGATTCGATCGCCTCGAGGAAGAGACGATTCATATCCTCCTCATGGATCCAGCTGATCCACTGCTCACCTGTTCCAATGGCACCCCCTAGACCTTTTCGAGCGAGACCGACCAACTCAGGAAGCGCGCCACCTTGGGCACCGAGGACAAACCCGATTCGCATAATCGTCCAACGCATCTCTGGACGGATCGCCCGTCCGAGAGCGGCTTCCCACTCCAGACAGACATCTGTGGGGTAACGCTCCGGAATCCAGGCAGCCTCGTCGCATACGCGATCGCCAGCGTTCCCATAGATGGCCAGAGATGAAGCCTGAATCCAGACGGAAGGGGGGCGATAGACCTTCAGTAGGGCATCCCCGAGAGCCTCGGTGGGCTGCACCCGTGAGGCGATCACTTCCTGCCTGTGTCTCGGCGTCGGGTAGGCGTTCACATTCTTACCCGCCAGATTAACGAGAGCATAGGCTCCCTCCAGGGCGGCGATCAACTGATCTGTCACCGTGACTCCATCCCAGAGAACAAAGTCGCCAACCAGGTTATCGGTTTTCTTTGTGCGGCTAAGTATGACTACATGATAACCCCGACCAAGCAAAAAACGGGCTAGTGATTGCCCTAGAAAGCCGCTGCCTCCAGCGATGACAACACGGCGCGGTGGATCATCTTCCGTCTGCTCAGGACGTTGGATAAAATTCATGGTTCAGTTCGGAAAAATTGGTTCGTTTATTCGGCAGAGGCTAGCCCTATTTCTTAGGACTGAAGGCAAGGATGGCAGATGCCAGCTGATCACTCATACGGAACGCACCCTTGGCAGCTTTCGTCGGCAAACGACTCATCTTGCGATAGAAGTCATCGACGGATTGGAAAAAATTGAGCATCTCAGCCAATTTCTCCTGCGCATAATCATCCGCTTCGTCTTCACTCTCAGCAGCCTCGCGGGTAAATTCCTCAAGTATCTCCAAAGTCGGGTCGATCTCGCGCCGCTTGCGTTCGGCAGTGATGCGGCGAAACATCTCAAAAACATCGCCCAGACACTCAAAATGCACACGCCGATCACCAGGCAAATGCACGGTTTTGACGATGCCCCAATTCTGCAGCTCCTTCAGGCTAGTGCTGACATTAGAACGAGCCACCTCCAGCTGGGCACAAATCTCTTCGGCTGGTAAAGGCCGCTCGCTCAAGAAAAGCAAGGCCTGCACTTGAGCCACAGTGCGATTGATGCCCCATCGCGTGCCCATCTCGCCCCAATGGAGAATGAAGTCTTTCGCAAATCCTGGGATTTCTTTTGTTTCAGTCATTTCTGTCTTTACAGAAACTCAAGAAATGCCGTCCTGCAACCAAAAACCTTCCTCTCCGACCGATAGATTTCGGTTTTAATCGTTGCCTTTGGCTCCCACGGCCTAAATTGCCTGATGGATGAATCGGAAGAAGATGTCTTCATTGACCTGGCCAGTGATCAAGCGCTGATGGCGCAAGCTCTGCGAGAGGCTCAAAAAGCCTACCTGTCGGAAGAAGTCCCGTGTGGCGCCGTCATCGTGCGCGAAGGCCGAGTCATCGCACGCGCTCACAACATGGTGGAGACGCTCAAAGATGCCACGGCCCATGCCGAGATGCTTGCTCTCACTCAGGCTCAGGAAGCCATGGGTGATTGGCGCCTTTCTGACTGCGATCTCTACGTAAATAAGGAACCCTGCCCCATGTGCGCAGGAGCGATTGTTCACTGCCGCATTCGACGAGTCATCTTTGGCTGTCCCGATGAAAAAGGCGGAGCTGCAGGAGGATTCATCAACCTCCTCCAACAACCAACACTAAACCATCACAGCGATGTGACATCCGGGGTGCTGGCTGATGAATCTGCCTTCCTCCTAAAAACCTTTTTTCGGGAAGCTCGAGCGAAGAAAAAGGCGAAGCTGAACTAACCTCTCTAATCCTCCGCAGCCTCGCGCTCAAGCATCAGCGTAACGGGACCGTCATTGGTCAGCTGCACCTCCATGTGAGCACCAAAGGTGCCCGTCGCCACCTCCCGACCGACCTTTTCTTCGAGAAGGGCTACAAAGCTTTCGTAGAGAGGCTCAGCGAGATCCGGTTTCGCCGCATGATCAAAACTGGGCCGCGTGCCTTTGCGAAGGCGTCCATAAAGAGTGAACTGACTGACGACAAGTAACTCGCCCTTGATGTCAGGGTGGAGGATGTTCCGCCCCATACGCCCCTCCTCGTCCTCGAAAACACGCATTTCGACGATCTTACGTGCCATCCATTCCACCTGCTCCACAGTGTCGGTGTGCGTAATGCCCACCAAGAGAACTAGGCCGTGGCCGATGACTTCCACCTTCTCCAAAGGAGCCGCACCACCCTCAGCTGGGGCATCTCCAAAAACTTCTACTGATCCACCCGTTACACGCTGCACAAGCACTCTCATGCGCATACGGACAAGAGAAACACCCGCAACGCAAGAGGCAGATTCATCAAAAGGCTCTTGGCCATGCCTCACCATCAATGCGGTGACTGCCAATATTCTCCCATCAGCTATGAAAGAACCTTTACATGACTTCATCGGGTGCTAAAGACTCCATCATGCAAAGTTCCTCGATCAAGTTGCTCGTGTTGTCAGCTATCTCCCTTGCCGCGCTAACTTCATCATGCACGTCTCTCTATGAGGATGAAGTTGCCGGCTTTGATCAGAAATACAACGAGTCCAACCAGTGGGGTATCCGCCCGGGAACAACCGCAAAAATGTTTATAAATCCCCTAGGACTAGCGACGGCTGCCATTGCCAGCACAACGAACGATGAGGGAAAAGCACTGCTCCTAGCAGAACCAAAAAACTTGGCCTTTACCAAAGTAGATAGAGGCAACGCCTCGTCTGCTGTAGCAAGCGCCGTCTCGAAAGCCGCGATCCCTGCGGGTCGCCGCAGCGTCACAGCGATCGCTTCAATGAATTCCCCCATCCAGTCGTCGTTCGCTGCGAAGCTCAGTGTCGTATCGGATCGCTTCAACGGATACGGTATGTTCGACCTGACGTTCGATGCCGTCGCTGGAGAAACCTATCACCTCCGCGTTGCCCCGTCAGGTCCTGTTACCGTTACCGCATGGATTGCAGATAGCTCCGGGAACGTGGTATCTGAGAAAGTCGCCAGCGCGCTTCTCGACCATCGCACAATCAGCGCAGAGACCAACCCCATGCAATTCAACATAGGGAGCAAGCCTGCACCACAAGTGAAGATCGTCCCGACACAAGCGATGCAGTAGCGTTTACGCGCTCTGCAGAGCTACACGCCCTACTTCCACACATCGGCGAAAGCTTCTACTGCCCGCCCGAACTCAGCGGCTAACTCGCCATCCTTTATCCCATCAGCTTCGGCAAAGTTCTCCTGAAAAGAGGGCAAGCTGAAGGTGCCAAGCAAATTCGCACCCATGCGGGGAAAGGTAGCGGCTGCTGCCTCGAGCACCGTTTGGCCGCCACGGCCTCCCGGTGATGTTGCCAACAATAACATCGGCTTGTCCGCCCAAACCTGATAATCAACACGCGAGCTCCAATCATAGAGGTTTTTAAAAGCCGCTGTATAAGATCCATTGTGCTCTGCCATTGAGATGACGATACCGTCGTGACTTTCAATGAGCTCTTTGAACCGATGGGCAGATGGAGGGATGCCATTTGCCGCCTCCTCGTCTTCACTAAAAATCGGTAAATCAAAGGTGTTGAGGTCCAGATCCGTCACTTCCGCCCCTTCGACGGACCTTGCCGCGTAGTTGGCGAAGATGCGGTTGATCGAAGAGGCACTCGTAGAGGCACCGAAGGCTAATAATTTCATGAAGGCGTCAGAGATGGTAGAAACAGGAACCCGTTCAGGGAAAGCCTCAGTGAAGCAGCTGCGCAAACTTTTTGCGCTCAGCGACTAGCAAAAAGACAGCCAGTGCCATGATCGCGAGCACTGGTGGGGCAGTGATGCCGCCAGGCTTCAGCAAAATATTATAGAGCCCGATGTTAATGACAATCGGTCCGAGCACAAGCAGCCCAAAATTCCTCGTTTTCGGGATGATGAGAAGGAGACCGCCGATGATTTGGAGAGATTTCACAATCTTCAGCCAGCCGCTCTGGAACATAGCACCCATGTATTGAGCGGCGAGACTATCGGGATCTGCCTTCGGCGTAGGCATAAATTTCAGGAAAAAATTCGAGCCAAAGACAATGAAAAGCAGGCCTAAGAGGACAGAGGCAACAAGCGTAATTTTATTCATATTTAAGGATTAGTAAGAGCTAGTTTAGGTGAAAAAGCAAGAACTCGGCATCCGCCGAAGCCATGATCTCGAGCTCTTCGGTGATGCTCTCGATCCCGAGACCATCGGAAACCTCCAAATCCTCCCCAGCTACCGAGAGGCTCCCAGAGATAACCTGGATCCAGGCATGCGGCAGCTGACTCACGGCAGACAGGCTTACTGAATTCCCCTCGTCCACTCTGCCGAAATATAGCGCCGCATTCTGACGGATCTGTGTTGAGCTCTCACGACCGTCTCCCGAATAAAGCAACGTTAGCGTATTCTTCGCTGCTAGATCAGCCAGCCTCTTCTCGGCATAGCGTGGCTCGCCATCAACGACATTAGGCTGGAGCCAAATTTGATATAATTCGGTATTCTCCGTAGCTGAGGGATTGAACTCACTATGAGTGACTCCACTTCCTGCGCTCATATACTGAAGATTACCCGGGCGAATGATCGCCCCATTGCCCATACTGTCCTTGTGCTCAAGCTTACCAGACTTCACATACGTAAAAATCTCCATATTCGAATGGGGGTGAGTGCCGAAACCTTTACCGGGAGCGACCACGTCATCGTTAATCACACGCAGAGTCCGAAATCCCATCTGCTGAGGGTCATAGTAGCTCCCGAAAGAAAACGTATGACGAGCACGCAGCCATCCGTGATTCGCTTCTCCCCGCTCAATAGCGGGCCTTTTGATCGTTTTGGGCAATACTTCCATCGACATGCTCATAACCTCGTCCTTAAGGCGCTAGTTGCGAATACCTTGCTTTTTGAGGGGCATGCCTTTTAGTTATAGGCTTCTAGTTTCTCCGTATTTATGGAACTACGCCATCTTCGGTATTTCGTCTCTGCTGCGGAGGAGGGCTCAATCTCCGCCGCCGCTGCTCGCGCCAACTTGACGCAGCCAGCCGTCTCTCGACAGATTCGTGATTTGGAATCAGAGCTCGGCCTTACCCTTTTTAACCGGA
>JAHDIL010000085.1 GCA_020630835.1 Verrucomicrobiota bacterium | reverse complement strand
CGCATGGTCGTTTGGGTGGATACGGATGACGTCGTAACAGGCGGAGGCGCCGAAATCGGAGATTATTCTCGCAACGGACGTGAAGGGGAACCCTATAATCGCCCCTTCGCAAGCCTCTCTGAAATGACTCTGGTTTTCGGTTTCGACGATGTCCTGACACTGCGTCCAAACTGGAGGGATTTTTTCACCGTGCGCGGTGATGGGCTTCTAGATATCAATGAGGCGGAGGCTCCCTTGATCGATGCCTTATCCCTGGCTGGCGAGGATCGCGTGCAGATCCTGATGGACCGGCGGCTGGGGCCGGATGGCGTGCGTCACACTAGCGACGATAGCCGGTTTCAGTCGGTGGAGGAAGTGGTAGCGATCCTCGCGCTCTCTGAACCGGAACGCACTCGCGTAGCTAGCCTGCTGTCCGTAGACGGCTCCACGGTAGAAGCCGTAAGCCGGGGCACTTTCGGCGGGATGGTCGTTGAAAAGGTCTGGACTCTTCGCTACGATGGCGGCTCGGCTAAGCAGGTCGCGGAAAAAGTGCGCGTCTATGCAACGGAAGCCAAATGACTCGCCTACCCTCTTTTTATGGGACCATCGAAAAACTAGGCATCTGATGATGAGAAAGAACGTAGATCTAAGAGTAGCAGCTGGGCAAACTAAGGTAGCCCCGCAGAGCGCTAGCGTTGCTGCCCCGGCTCTGCCTAGCCACCTTACTCTCAGATCCCATAGCTGCGACTGCGCTCTCTCATCACGCCTTGCCAATCAAAGGTAGGCCGGCAGCCATCACTCCCTCGTTTCCCCCCCCCTAATCTCTCCCGATGAAACGCGCTGTCTCTGCCTGGTCCTATTTCCCATTGGGAATCGATGGACAGCATTGGTTCGCCCATGGTTCTCAAACATGGGCAGTGGATGGGCCATCGAAACAAGACAGCTCTGCTAAAATTGTTTTTGCTATTCCAACAAGGGATCTGGTTTTTGTTTCAGAAACGGTAACGGAAACGACAACGAATGCTATTGGGAAGGAGGCCATCCCTAAGCTCCTCGATTTGGGCATCCGACCTGTAGAGGCAAAGGGCGAGAAGTGTCTTACCTTCTCGCCCCCGATAAACGATGGTAGCTCGACAACGCCCTCTGTAGATTTCATCTGCCTGATTGCTGAACCCTCTGACGCCGCTAACTTCCTCCCTCGAGCACTTACGCATGTCCCCACACCGTGCCTGTTCCCTGCGCCGAATGAGGATGCTCTCGTGCTCTGGCAGGAGGGGGATGAACTTGTCGTCGCTTGCTCACACGGGAACCGCTGGCTGTGGGTCGACTTTTTTCATCAAGAGAGTGCCCCGGAAGTTCTGGAGGAAGAGCTACTTATGCGCTTGGACGCTATGCGGGCGCAAGGCGTGGATTTCCAAGCTAGGAAAACGATTTTCTGGACTTCTGACCCGACATTCGCAGCGAAGTGGTCGCCCGTTCTTGATGACCCGGCTACCATAACCGAGACCTCAGCACTGCCGGCCCCTCAGCCCTTGCTCGGTCGAGAGTATGCGATCACTCCTCCTGCCGCATACGCGTGGAGAGAAAGCCGCCAGAAAGCACGTCGCCTGATGCTTTCGGCACTGGTCTGCATGGCTATCTTATTCTTCGGCATTCTGCTAGCTCTCGCCAACTACTGGGTGCTGCAATCTCAGGTGAAAGATCTCAAAGCCTCACTGGAGAGCCAAGCTCCTGAAGCTGATAAGATCGAGAAGGCGATGGATGTCTGGATGAACCTGTCAGCCGCGATCGAAACAAGTCGGCACCCAGTGGAAATCCTGCACTATTTCGATCAATCGCTCCCTGCGAAGGGCATACGGATCGAGGGGTTTCAACTGCGCAACTCGGAAGAGCTTCTCGTTCGTGGTCTAGCCGATTCCATGAACACGGCGCTCGCGGCTAAGGCAGCCATCGAGACCTCTGAAGCGCTGAAAGACTATCAATGGACGATCCCCCCTCCCCGCGTTACGGATTCTGGCGTTAAGATTGAAATGAAAGGAACTTACCGCTACTGACAGCAGCCTGGCAGCTGCCAATAGCTGCCCGATGGTCATGTGAGAGTTGATATGAGGACGAGTAAACGAGAGCGCACCCTGTTGATCGCCGTGATCGCTACCGCAATCATCCTCTGCCTAGGGATCGGGACTAACTTGTTCTTGAAGAAAAGAGCAGAACTCCTCGCGGAGAAACGAAAATTGCAAACGGCTGCCACAACACAAACCGTCCTACTGGAGGAGCGTGACTTGTGGAATGATCGCTCGAACTGGCTCAACGCCAATTTACCAAAAGCCACGGATACGGAAACAATGACCGCTCAGCTGTTCGCTTTGGTAAGCAAACCGCAGAAACCAGGGGTGCAAACAAGCGGGCTGCAGTTGCTCCCCACTGAGGAAACACCCAACTATGTCATCTGCGGCGTCCGGTTCCAGGCAGAGGGAAGCAATGGGGCCCTGCTCTCGTGGTTGCACGAAATCGCATCACCAGAAAACTTCCGAGTCATCAGGAGTCTGGAAATTGGAGAAAACCCCGATATTTCCAATGAAATACTGGCTGAGATTGAGTTGATTCGTTGGTATGCTCGGTGAAGCCCTTATGGAACGCGAGCGCCCATGCCCTGCCCTCCCCCTCTCTTTGCCAAGAGGTCATTTCCCTCAGCTGGCGATGGTCTGTCTCGTGTTGGGCCTGCAGGCAGCCGGTAATGAAGACTCTCCTCTGCTGCCTTCAGCCACAGAGCTAGGTCGCTACGAAAACTTGCTGAACCAAAGCCTGTTTCACCGAGAGGTATATCCTAAAATCAAAAACGAGCCTACGAGAGAAGCGCTAGATTTTAATCGAATCTTAAAGCTAGAGGGCATTGTCGAAGACCCGAAAGAGGGTGTTTTCATCTATGTGCAAGACCGCTCGACGGAAGCGTTTTTCTCCATCACTGAGGCTGAAAATCAGGATCATGGTCTCCGCGTCGTTTCAGCAACCATTACGGCCGATCCTCAGAAGACGCGGGTGACCCTACAAAAAGGAACCGAGACGGGAGAGCTCCGCTATCCGAATGAGGGCGAGATCAACTCAGCCATTCCGTCCGTAACCCAACCTCCTGCGCTCGCGAATCAAAGATCAGTTCCCGGGGTGCCTCCATCACAAGGACGGCCGGAAGCAGGAGGGAATAATGTCCCGATACAAAACGGCTCAGCCAGCGCCAAGAGCTCGGATAAGGCGGAGACAACGGCAGGGCAGCCAACTCCATTCGTGCGGCGGCGCGTGATCACACGACAACGGGAACGCAATCCGGGGCAGCCAGAAAATACAGGAGCTGCTGCCCAACGATAATTTTACTATGACTATGAATTTCAACGGGCTGCGTCTGCGCAAAGCGACAGCGATTTGGTTAACAACAGTCATTATTAGCTTTCTGTTGCCGTCCTTGGCTCATACGCAGGATACAACTCAGGAAAAGGCCGGATCAACCACGGTTCAATTCCCCAATAATCCTATTCCTGTGATCCTGCTAGAATACGAGCGCCTAACTAACAAGCGCATCATTCGTGACGTAAGCATTCAGGACAAGCGCATCAGCATCCAGACCTCGGGGCCCCTAACACGTCAGGAGGCCGCGGAGTTCATCGAGCAAAGCTTACTCCTAAACGGGTATGCGTTCGTGCCTACAGAAGATCCAAATGTGCTCAAGATCATCGCCTACGGCGGCGAAAAGAGCCTGCGCAGCGAGGCGCTGCCAATCATTACCCGCCCGATCGATATCCCGGGTGGGGAAGAAGTCATCTCCTACATCATGCCTCTAGACTACCTATCGTCCGAGGCTGCGGCTGAACTTTTCACCACGGTGGTAGACCTACATGGTTACGGCAAAATAACGCCTCTGGAGAACTCGCAAGCAGTGGTCATCACGGAAAACAGCTCCGTTGTCAGACGACTCGTAGAACTGCAGACATACCTGGATGTGCGCCCCGTGAAAAGTATCGATCAGCTATTCGCCCTGCAGCGAGCTGATGCGGAGGAAGTGGCAGCGGCCCTCACCGAAATTTTGGGGCTTTCCAACACGCAGAACACCAATACGTCGGCTAACTCTCCCCTGACCAACCGCCCACCTCTGTCGCGAGCCAATGGTGGCGCGAACGGCGGCGGTAACGCCCCGAATGGCGGACAAGCCCAGCTCAGGCGAGCCTTTTTAGAGCGCATCACGGCCGCTAATGCGGGCGCCGCCGCGCAACGGGCAACGGCAGCTCAAGCGAAAATCCAGGCTGTTCCCCGGTCGAATTCTATTCTCGTCGTGGCGGCCCCTTCTGAAATCGACTACATAGCGCGTCTCATCGCTCACCTGGATGGACCTTCGACAAACGCGAACTACCTCCGCCGCCGCCTGAAGTATGTTTCTGTCTCTGATTTTCTGCGGATCGCTGGAGATGTGCTGCAGAAAGGGGACCCAACAGCAAGCGGGCAATCAATCCAAGGCGGAGGCTCTACCCAAGGGGGCAATACCCAAACGGGAGGCTCGAACACGAACCGTAGCGGACTAGGATCAGGCGGCAGTGGTGGTGCCGGCGGAACGATCTCGTTCGGTAACGCTGGGGCGGATGCAGCAGCGGCACCGGAAAGCCTCGTTGTAGGCAAAACGCTCCTGATTGCAGACAATGTGCAGAACATGCTCATCGCATCTGGCCCTCCTGAAAATCTCCAACTGTTAGAAGAATTGCTCGATTCCATGGACGTGCGCCCGCAGCAGATTCAAATCTCTGCCATCATCGCCCAGCTCAACCTCGGAAACGACTTTGAGTTCGGTGTTGATTTTTTGAGAACCTTTGACGGACAAGCAAACGGAGAGCTCGGGAATGTGGGCGGCTCCTTCAAAAGCCGAACGGGGCAGAGTCAGAATCTACTCGACTTGGCTGGGTTAGGCGCTGTCTCTGGCCTGCTGCCAGCTGCGCAAGGCCTAACTATGTATGGCCAGGTCAACCCGCATCTAGACATCTTCCTCTCCGCCTTGGATTCCACAAACCGGTTCAAAGTGCTCAGCAGACCGACGATCTACACCGTGAACAACCGGCAAGCCATCATCCAAACAGGGCAACGAATAGCCGTGCCACGGAGCACCCTATCCAGCGTGCAGATAGGTGGAAACAACAATCCGAATCAGGTGGTAACGGCCAACATCGATTTCGAAAATGTCGTCTTGGAGGTCTCGGTGCTCCCTTTAATCAACGCGGATGGCGAGATCACTCTGCAAATCCAGCAGCGCAACGATGACATTACCGGAAGCCAACTGATCGGCGGAGATGAAATCCCGACCATTGGCACACAAGCTCTCGGCACGACTGTGATGGTCCGCGACGGCGGAACCGTCATGCTGGGAGGATTAATCACCGAGGAAGATCGAAAAACGGAATCGGGGCTGCCCCTCTTTACCAACATCCCCCTGCTAGGTAGAGTAGTCGGCTCCACTCGAGATAATCTGGCTAGACAGGAATTGATCATCTTCATTCAGCCCCGCATCATTCGCAATGAAACGGAGCGTTGGAGCGCTGATCTCGACCTGGCAAATCGCACGGCAGTAGCGATCGATTCCTATGAATTCGCACGCGGAGAGGTGGACAATATCGATGTTTTCAACACGCAAGATTTTCACAGTCCTGAAAAGCGCGTGCATTTCCTAAAGAGATTATTCCAACGGAAGAAGAGTAACGAGCGAGCACTCGAGAATGAACAGCCGCCCTTGAGAGCCGAGCCTGTCATCGAACGCTAAACGCCCCCGCTTTTTTTCTAACCGGTCGTCTCAACCGCCAAGAAGAGGGCTGATCTGTATCGTTTGCTCAGATTCACTAGCCTTGATCAAAAAGGCTTGAGGTCCAAGAAGACCCCGATTCGGTATGACCCACCGCCAACCCTCCTCCATTACTTGGTATTCACTCTCCTGCTGTTGCCATACGCGTAATCCCGAGGGTAGCTTGAGGGTTTGCATAACCTCTGCCTCTACCTGCTCGCCAAGTAGGTAGCTACGCTCGAGAAGGAGACTCCCCTCCTCCATACGGATGGAATAGGCATCATCCGTAGCGAGCGCACGCATGCGTCCGTCTCGCACCATGTTACGAAAATCCTGCGCTACTGACTCTACTTGGTCAGCTTCTGTATCCTCTACCAACAGGAAGACTACCCCGCCGATCAGCGTCAATCCAATCGCTATAGTGAGGATAAGTTCGAGCAGCGTAAAGCCCGCCAGCAAAGATCGCCGAGAGAGACTACTTAGACGCATGGCTGAGGTAAGCTCCTACCAGTTCCCGATGTCATCATCGGTGCCCGCTTTCCCATCAGGCCCCATGGAAAAGATATCATAGGTATCCGTATTCTTTTCACCAGGTTTGCGATATTGATAAGGATTGCCCCATGGATCGATCAGTGAGTCAGCCTTCACCAATGGCTTGTAGGCACGAGGCTGGGGATCAATAGTAGGGCGTGTCGCGAGAGCATCTAAGCCCTGCTCTGTCGTAGGATAGATCCCACCTTTTGTTTTATAACGGATCAGTGAGGCGCTGAGCGCCTGCAAATCGGTGCCGACGCGGCCTTCTTCAGCATCTCCTAGGACATTCACCATCATGTAGATGCCTCCGCCTGCTAGCATGGCGATGATGGCAATAACTAGGATCATCTCCATCAAGGTGAAGGCGGAGCGAGTCTTTCGCTTAACTATTCGATGAGCTGAAGAGAGATGCGTGGGAACTTTCATAGACGGGGAAACATGCGCTTAGGTTCGGCTGCGAAGCAAGCCCATAGTATCGTAAATGATCGAGATCAGCATATAAGAAATCCCTCCGACGACAAGCGCAATCAAAATGATGATGACGGGTTGGATGAGACTCATCAGCCGCTCTATGGATGCCGCGAAATCCCTATCTAAGCGAGCACCTGATTTCTGGATTGACTCACTAAGCGTTCCCGTCTCCTCGCCGATTCTGACGCTATCAATGAGATTTCCTGAGAATAAATTCGTTCGCTCCATAGCTTGGTGAAGCGATCCCCCTTCGACAATCCTCGATTCTACCTCTGCAAGCCGATCCCTAGCATACCCCTGACCGACCGCAGTTTTCGTGAGCTGAAACGCCTGAGACAGAGGCAGCCCGTTCGATAGAAGATTCCCGAGAGTTTGTGAGAACTGCACATTCATACGGGACCGGATGAGGGGACCAAAAACGGGCAACTTTAGACTCACTTTTTGCCACCACTTTTGAGTAGCCGATTGCTGCGACAGCACATACAACCCGGCGGCAACGCAGATCATA
>JAHDIL010000084.1 GCA_020630835.1 Verrucomicrobiota bacterium | reverse complement strand
GCCGGGGTCTTTCTCGCCGTGACCAGGATCGATCACGATATGCTGGGAGAGCGCGTTGCTCCCTGCGAGACTAAACGTCGCGAGAAAGCAACAGAGCACCACTCGGCGTAGGGAAGGCAATTGATAGAGGCTGAGTTTCACGTGGGCTTGGAGACGGGGGTGCTAGCGAATCCGGTATAGACGGACACAGATGGTGGCTACGCAACCCAGAATCACCACAACCAAGAGCCCTTCAGGAATCCACGTCTCGAAGCGAGCCAGTAGTGAGGGGCGACTCGCTACCAGAAAAGCCCCTGCTGCCACGAGGAGAATACGATGCGAGCGCCCCATAGGGCCACTGCCTGAGGCGCTCCAGGAGGCTCCGCGTGCGAGACCGAGTGTCCTGATGTAGGCGGAAAAGTTAGCGATCAAAGCCGCCGCCAATCCCAGCCAGGCATTCGATTCCGAAGCGAACCCTAATCCGAGGAAGATGATGGCATCAGCCATGCGGTCAGGGAGGTCGAAATAAGCAAACTCTTGGGCTTTTGTGGGTTGGCTTCGAGAGTCGAAGCCCAGGGCTTCATTAACTTGTAGGCAGATAAAGCGAAGCAGGCAGCAAGAAGCTCCCACCCACCACAGATGAGTGGGGTGGGCGACCGCATCCGTGAAAAAGAAGAGCAGGCCGGCCACCAAGCTCAGAACCGAGCCGGTGACCACCACGCCCAGAGGGGTGGCGCCTTTCCCCATCAGCCACAAGGCGAGAGAAAGCACTAGGCGACTAGGTTTTCGGATCTTACGACTCGTGCGAGAAGACATAAAAGGGGGGACGCTGGCATGCAGAAAACATTTCTGCAACTTTCTTTCCTTGTTTGCGTTGCATAGCTTTGTTATGACTGCAGCGGCGAGTTCATTTGGATCAAATCTTTCCACCTTCTTACAGCCTGAAACACCCACTCCCAGCCCCAAGTTTCGCCAATTTATGTCCCTCTCCTCCGAGACTCCTTCTGAGTGTGCGATTGATGAGGCAGCCGCTGCCAGCAACGAGGAAGACTTCGCGTTAATGGACCGCATCGCGCGGGGAGATGACCATGCTTTTCAGCTCCTCGTCGAAAAACATCAATACGCTGTCATTGGCACGGTGTCGAAGATGCTTGGTGGAGCCGCAGATGCAGAAGATATCGCGCAGCAGGTCTTTCTTAGGATCTGGAAGTCGGCTCCTAGATTTGAGCCTAAGGCCAAGTTCACCACTTGGATGTTTACGATCACGCGGAATCTCGTTTTCAATGAGAGCCGGCGCCGTAAGCGCAAGCCTACCGTTTCAGTGGAACAACAAGAAGAAGAGGCTTTTTTGCAGATCGAGGATTCCTCAGCACCGGGCGCGGACGAGATGGCTCAGAAATCCGAGCTCTGGCAGGCCATTGACGATGCCATAGCTGCGCTTCCAGAAAAGCAGCGAATGGCCGTCATTCTGCGTCAACACGAGGATATGAGCTATGAGGACATAGCTAAGGTTCTGAAAACCAGCGTTTCAGCGGTCAAGAGCCACCTTTTCCGGGCGCGCGTTCAGCTCAAGGATGCTCTCAGCACCTTTCTAGCGCAGGCTTGAGCCCATTATTGGTTATTGCTAATTGCGATATTATCGCCATCCGCTGTTGACGCTTGGGCTTCGGCCTGTATCGTTTTTCGCAAGTGAAACGGGGGTGTTTGCGTTCCAAATGTGGCGCAGGCTGAGATCTTCTGGTTATTCGAAGAACCCTTTGAACCTGATACGGGTCATGCCGTCGAAGGGAGTTTCGTCCTCATTGTTCTTCAGCGTCTTTCAGCCTGCTGTCGGGTCACATCTTTGTCCCTGACACCACGCTTTTAGCGAGCGATTCGGGTGGGCCTACTTTCGGTGCAGCGATCCAACTAGCGCCTCCGATTCTTTCTCTTTCTGCCCATACCAATCTATGAAATCACTCGACGAAACAGCTGCTGGAAACGGTTCCTCCGGGGACGAAAACGAGCCAATCATGACCATGGCCGATGTTTTTCCCAATAGCGAGCGCATCTACATCAAAGGCGATCTTCATCCTGAGGTGAAGGTAGCTATGCGCGAGGTCGACCTAGCTGAGACTAAGCATCCGAACGGCCGGGTCGAGCAGAACGAGCCTGTGCGTGTGTATGACACAAGTGGCCCGTGGGGGGATCCTAAATTTTCCGGCAAGGTGGAAGAAGGACTGCCTGCGCTGCGTCGCGAATGGATTCTCGGTCGCGGTGATGTCGAGAGTTATCAAGGGCGCTCGGTGAAACCGGAGGACAATGGCTACCTCTCTGATGCTCACGCTGAGAAGTTTAACGAGAAAAAGTCCGTCGAGAACAAGCTGAAGGTCTATCCCGGACTGATTCGCGAGCCACTGCGTGCGTCTAAAGGGCACGCCGTGACGCAAATGTATTATGCTAAGCAGGGCGTCATCACTCCCGAGATGGAATACATCGCCATCCGCGAAAATTTGGGGCGTGAGGCAGCCTTCAAGGCGCTGCAGGACGGTGATGGTCCGCGAAATCTGATGAACTTCCAGCACCCTGGAAATTCATTCGGAGCGAAAGTCCCCGATTACATAACTCCTGAGTTTGTGCGCGAAGAAGTGGCTCGTGGCCGGGCCATTATCCCTGCCAATATCAATCACCCAGAAAGCGAACCAATGATTATCGGGCGCAATTTCTTGGTTAAAATTAATGCCAATATCGGAAACTCCGCGGTGGCTTCGACCATCGATGAGGAGGTAGAAAAGATGCGTTGGTCAACTCTTTGGGGGGCGGATACGGTGATGGATCTCTCGACGGGTAAAAACATTCACGCCACGCGTGAGTGGATCATGCGCAACAGTCCGGTCCCGATCGGGACAGTTCCTATCTATCAGGCGCTCGAGAAAGTTAATGGCCGCGTCGAAGATCTCTGTTGGGAGGTTTTCCGCGATACGCTCATTGAGCAGGCAGAGCAGGGGGTCGATTACTTCACCATACACGCAGGTGTGCTCCTGCGCTTCATCCCGAAGACAGCAACGCGAACCACTGGCATTGTTAGTCGTGGAGGATCGATCATGGCCAAATGGTGCCTTTCTCATCACAAAGAGAACTTCCTCTACACTCACTGGAGCGACATTTGCGACATCATGGCTGACTACGACGTGTCTTTCTCCATCGGAGATGGCTTGCGTCCGGGCTCCATTGCGGATGCCAACGATGCCGCTCAGTTTGGCGAGTTAGAGGTCCAGGGGGAGCTAACGAAAACAGCGTGGGACAAAAACGTGCAGGTGATGAACGAGGGACCAGGTCACGTGCCTATGCACATGATTCAGGAGAATATGGAGAAGCAAATCGAGTGGTGCCATGAGGCTCCTTTCTATACGCTCGGGCCATTGACAACTGATGTTGCGCCTGGTTACGACCACATCACTAGCGGTATCGGCGCGGCGATGATCGGCTGGTATGGTTGCGCCATGCTCTGCTATGTGACACCGAAAGAGCACCTAGGATTGCCGAACCGGAATGACGTTCGTGAGGGAGTAGTGACTTATAAGATTGCGGCGCACGCGGCTGACTTGGCGAAAGGTCATCCTGCCGCCCAGGTGCGGGATAATGCTCTCAGCAAATCTCGCTTCGAGTTCCGCTGGGAGGATCAATTCAATCTCTCACTCGATCCCGATCGTGCCCGCTCGTTTCATGATGAGACCCTTCCGCAGGATGGGGCAAAGACCGCTCACTTCTGTTCTATGTGTGGGCCGACTTTCTGCTCTATGAAAATCAGTGAGGAAGTCCGTGAATTTGCCGAAAAGGAAGGTCTCACGACCGAGGAAGCTATCGAAGCGGGCATGAAGGAAAAATCTGAAGAATTCGCTAAAGGCGGTTCAGAGATTTATTCCTGAGATACCAGCGAGCCCCTCATCGGGGCCGCGGCCATGAGGTAGTCGAGCGTTGCCGCCCAGATAGAGGTGGAGCTCGACCTCTTCGGCTCACTGTTGATCTGCGACCTTAGGCCCGCGGTTTCACGGTTTGAGCAGTCAAAAGACATCCGAAATCCAACCATCGCCGACGGCCGTGCCCGCTATCTTGCCGATCAGGTTTTCCGCTAGGGGGGAATAGCAGGCGAGTGAGACGACTTCGCCCGCGTCACCTAGGGTCACAGAAAGCCCTCCTGCTTTTGTTGTGATCAAAAAGGTTTGGAGCTTCCCATCTTCCTCCCATTCGACGAGTGACCCCACTCGAATGGGGTCGTCGTAGTCTTGCTCAGAGAAATCCGTAGCATCGAACTCCTGCAAGGCCTGCGCCAACTCATCGGCTAGGTCAGCTTGTCCAGCGGCTAGGTAAGAGGCTTCAAGCGCACGGGTATCGTATTTGCCCTCTGACTTGGTATCCTCACCGGTAGCGGCTTCGTGTGCAGCACCTAGTCCGCCGCGCGCGCGCTCGTATTGCACGATCAAGCGCTCGCGCATGGCCGCAACTATCTTTGCCTTGTCCATTCTCTACAGATCGCTCTCAGAGAGCGCTTTAAGCTCTTCTAATTCCTGCCGGAAGCCGCTGGATAGGATGGGGAAGCGACACCAGGTTTTGGGATCTAAGTTCTTATCGTCGACATGAAAGCCTGGGGCATAACGCTCACGTTTCCATTGATTACGACTCCACAGCTGGAAAAAGCGGATGACCCAGCCTTTCAAGGTGTCAAAAGTCGCCCCCTCGCTTTCGGGTGCGTGCTGGAGATAGGCCAACACTTCTCTGGGGAGCTTTTTGTCGCGGATGGCAAGTTTCTCGATAGCCTCCAACACAGGGTAGGGCATCAGGTCGGACTCATCTGTTTGCTTATCCTCCTGCGGGCGCAGCTCCGCTGTGGGAGCTTGTTCGTTGATTACGGAAAGCTGTGGGATGGGTTTGATGTCCGGCCACACGCCCTCTTTCTCCATCCACACGAGCCAGTTTCGTAGAAAGGCTTTATCGATTCCTGATACTGGGCTCAGGCCCCCGCAGGTGTCACCATCCATTGTTGCATACCCGACGGCAGCTTCGGAGCGATTGCTTGTGGAGAGCAAAAGAGCGTTGCGTAGATTGGTTAGCAGCCACACCCCGGGTGCGCGGGTCCGAGCCTGGATGTTCTGAAGCGGAATATCGTCTTGTTGCCAGTCTAGTGTCCGACCAAAAGTTTGTTCTACCATACTCTGGTAGCCTTTTACCAGGGCATCTACGTTCCATTCCTGATAGCCTGCTTGGAGAGCGTGGGCGACGGTTTCCGCAGCGTGTCGTGTCGTTTCAGAACTGTTGGTCGTGGCCTGATAAACGCAGTCGAGCAACTGATTTGTCAGTGGGCGCTCATCCCATGAGATGTGAGACAGTTTTTTCTTAAATCCTTCGACACCTAGGCATTCGCAGCCGAGGTCGACCATAAGCCGAACGAGGACGGCTACCGCGGCCGAGTCGGCCCCGCCACTGAGAGAAACGACAAATCCGCCGGAGTAACTTTTGCGAAGATAGTCAAAAAGTGCGAGTGCGATCACGCGAGAGAATTCCTCAAAGCGACAACCTTCTTCATAGGTCCCTGGTTTCTCCGTTTTATATGAGAGGGGAGCGGCAGTCAGAGCATAATCAATCTTGACCACGCCATCATCCTCGCCGCTGAGGTCTGGGCGAAAACTTACCTGCTTAGCCTGTTGTAGGCGCGCCAGCTGGATATCGATGGCGGCAGCCGTCAGTTCTACATCTTGAAAACTAAAACGGTCGCCCTCGGCCAAGTAGTCTCCGCAGACTGCTATGGACGTGCTGCCATCGTAGATAGCTCGGCCAGCTTCATTCCCGAGGAGGTTTGCATAAATATAGCCGCAGGCGAAAGCGCGGGATCCCTCAAGCACAAACCGCTCGCGGATCTCCTGCTTTCCAAAGGCAAAATGGCTCGCGCTGGGATTTAGAATTAAATCGACACCACGTCTAGCCAAGCGGACACCCGGGCGCTCGGCTACCCAGGCGTCCTCGCAGATCTCGAAACCGAGTCGAACGCCTCCGACTTCAAACACGAGATCACCTACTGGATAACTGGCCCCCAACGGTTCCAGAAAGGTGTGCTCAATCGCGCCCGCAGACCAAGGTTTGAACCACCGAGTTTCGTAGTGAAGTCCGTCACCGGCCAGGTTCTGTTTGGCGACGAATCCGGAAACTTCTCCATCTACTAGGAGAGCTACGGCATTAAAGACGGAGCGGTCGTGCCATAATGGGAGTCCGATAGCCACTACCATGCCCTTTGTATCTTCCGCCAGTGCTTTGAGAGACAAGAGTGACTGCTCGCCGACCTCTGGGGCGAGAAAGTGGTCCTCGCAACCGTATCCCGTAATAGCCAGCTCTGGGAGGCATAGGATCTGAGCTTGTTGCGAACGCGCTTTAGCGATGGCTAAGCGAATGCGCTCAGCGTTCCCTTCCCAATCGAGGGGGATCTGGTTCAGCGCCGCAGCGGCGACAACGATTCTTTTCATAGCCGATCATGCCACAAAATCCGCCGGCGTCCAATCTGTCGATTCTGTTTTCGATGGGGAACGCGCGGGGATAGCGCGTAGCCGAGGCTGCGCGAATGATGCGTAACGCAGTCCGATAAAACGACGGCAGACGGGAAAAGCGTGTGTCGCGCTCTACCCTGCATGAAATGTATTCTGAGCGCATCTGCTGCCCTGCCTGGGCTTTCAACTCTTTCTGAGCTGCTTCTATTCGCAAAACTGTAGTGATCGCAGTCAAGCGAACGGTTAACCGCAGATATATCTAGTCCGGCCACCGAACTGCGCTACTTCGAAAGTCAGGTGTTCACTTTCCTCGCTAGTGGCACTATGCTTCGACCCAGCCCGAAACAAAAACCTCCCCCGAAGATGTCTTTATCACGCTCCACCCTGATCTCCGATACCGCCGAAGAATACCTAGGAAGCGTGGAATGGTGTGGCATAACGGATACGGGCCGGGTCAGAAAGCAGAATGAAGATGCCTTTCTAGCACTGGAGATGGATCCTGAGGAGGTTAGGCGTTTGGGTAAGTTCGGGAAACGCTCGTTGGCAGAGGGAGAATACATATTTGCGGTCAGCGATGGGATGGGGGGACACAACGCGGGTGAGTATGCCAGCAAAATCGTTGTTGAGAAAATAGCTGAAATTCTCCCCAATGCATTTCGTGATGGGTTGGCAGGAGCTGACGGCGGAGCGCAGGTGCTTCTTTCTGAGGTCGTTCATTCTGTCCATAGAGAATTGCAAAAGCAGGGCAGTGCTTATGAGGAAGTGCGTGGCATGGGAGCTACGCTCACGCTGATCTGGATCTCGTCTAGCGAGCTGAACTTTTGTCACATCGGCGATAGCCG
>JAHDIL010000083.1 GCA_020630835.1 Verrucomicrobiota bacterium | reverse complement strand
TGTATCAGCCTAGCCGATAATTCTGCATCAATGATCTCTTTACACGCTTCATCAGGAACATGAAAAATTCGAGCTTTAGGCAATGAGTTCGGAAGGCCAGTCCCTAGCGGTAAAACCCTTTTCGTGTAGAGCGCATACTTTTGTTTCTGGCCAATCATCGGAACGAGAAGATAATGGGTTTCATCACGTTCTAGGGAATCCTCTTCCATCGCTGTGAGAGACCTGACGATTTTCAGCCCTTCTAACTTCTGACTCACAGACTTCAAGCCAGACTCAGCTATTGACCGGGCCAGACCCTCAGCGTCTGCTGCCTTTGCGGCTAGAGATTTCAGAAATTTATCCATATAAACTCAGTAATTTTAGTCACTGGACGATAGGTTCCCAAGCCTATGTAGTTAACACACGGCTAATCAAGTCATTTAGGTATCATGAATGGCAATCCCTGCATGTTGTTAGAGGTCAGCGACTGCTGAGTTCCCCCTTATCTTACTAACTGATTTAGGCCCCATTTCACGACATCGCCAGGCCTTGCCAATGACTGAGATTCGTATAACTTTAGACAAATGCAGACACCAAAACAAATCCTCGACACCTACTATCTGGAGACGCGCTGTATGCTTTTGGAAACGGCGGCCGTGCTTGACCGCTATGATCGCGCGGCAGAGTCTCAGGGCCAAGCCGAATCCGAAGCCAAGCGGGAGGTTCTCCTAAAAGCGCTAAACGAGCTCGCTAATTCTGATCGTCGCGAAGATCGCGCTAAGACTCTCCTAGAGCTTTTCACAGAGATTCCTACCTAACCCTCTTTTTTCCATGCAGATTATTCAACCTCACTACCACGCTATCGCGCGCACGGCGCAGGATTATGAGAAGATGGCTATGTCAGGCGTTGTCGCGGTCGCTGAACCCGCTTTCTGGGCCGGCTATGACCGTCGCCACCCGGAGACTTTCATCGATTATTTTGTGCAAATCACCGAATTCGAGCCCACCCGGGCCGCCCAGTATGGCATTCGCCATTTTAGCTGGGTAGCGGTAAACCCGAAAGAAGCTGAAAATGAAGAGCTTACGAATGAGGTGCTCAGCCAAATGCCCGAATTCCTGGATAAGCCAACCTGCCTAGGTGTTGGTGAAACGGGACTTCACAAGTCGACAAAAAAAGAGATCGCGTCCCTACAAGCGCACGTGGAGCTGGCCATGAAACACGATCAACTTGTGCTCATTCACACCCCACACCTATCTGACAAAGCGCATGGCACCCAAGTAACACTGGATGTCCTGAAAGAGATGAATGTAGATCCAGAGAAAGTGTGGATAGATCACGCAGAAGAGCAGACTATCGAGTCAATCCTGGATGCCGGCTACTGGGCCGGCATGACGCTTTACCCAATCACCAAGTGTTCTCCTCGACGAGCTGTCGACATTTTGGAAAAATATGGATCCGAGCGGCTGCTGGTGAATTCATCCGCAGACTGGGGCCCCAGCGACCCTTTTACTCTTCAGGAGTGCGTGCTGGAATTTCGCAGCCGAGGTCACGGCCTACAGGAGGCAATCGAGATCTTCCACAACAATCCCTGTCGGTTCCTTGGGCAGAATCCCAAGTTTGATATCAAACCGATCAAGGTTTCTACGGAAGAGGAGTAGCAAGCCTAATCCGTGACCATAGAGGTCGCAGCTTGCAACAATTCGAACCAGCTGGTCTATTTAACGCCGGAACGACGGCACCCCTGCCGTTGCTCTCGAGGCAACCAAGGCCCTCACGAGATCGCGACAGGCTTCCCGCTTTCAGCAGAGGCATATATCGCTTCGATGATTTTCATCAAGGTCAGAGCCTCTTCTGCTGAATTAAGGGGGGCCGCGCTGCCCTCAATAGCACGCACGAAGTTGGCTGCTGAATCGATCCGGCCCATGTCTTCGCACTCCTCTGCCTCGATCGTTTTATCAACTGACTCTCCGCTCTCCTGCACGTAGAGCTCGCAGGTATCGATTGCCGTGTCATCAAAGCCATCTTTACCAAACAGACGCTCAACTTTGCCCCCTGCCTTAGTTCCCTGAAAGACGACAGAAACTTCCTCGCGCTTAACCATCTCGGCCCAAGACATCTGGAAGCTAACGACTTGTCCCGTCTCAAAGGTGATAAAGCCGTGCGCCGCAGCTTCTACGTCGGTCACGCCATCTTCGCGGTCTGGAATCCCCCACGGTCCTTTAAATCCTTTATCCGTAATGAAATCGTCAAAGGTCTGGGCCGTAACATAGGAAGCTTTCGGATACCCCATAAAGTGCATGGAGAGATCGAGCATATGCAGCAAATCGATCACGGGACCTCCACCAGAAAGGGCCTTATTTGTAAACCAGCCACCGAAACCAGGAATACCTGTGCGGCGAATCCACTTGGCCTGAGCTGAATTGATCGTTCCCACGGCGCCTTCGTCGATGAGCTTCTTCATCTGCAAGCTCTCGGGACGAGCACGGTTATTAAAGTTAAACATCAGCTGCTTACCAGCAGCATCGCGAACCTTGATCATTTCCTCGACTTCAGCGGCCGTCATCGCAGGCGGCTTCTCGCAAAAAACATGCTTCCCAGCCTGCAGCGCTTGAATGGCAAGCGGTGCATGAAACTTATTGGGAACAATAATGGTCACTGCATCGACGTCGCTGGCCAGAAGCTCCTCGACGCTACCGTATGATGTTCCGATGCCGTGTTCCTCTGCAGCCTTGGCCGCGGCTTCCCCATTCAAATCAGCCACAGCTACAACTTCCGCACCAGCACGACGTGCACCGGCGATGTGATATTGCGCCATTCCCCCGGCTCCGATAACTCCAACTTTGATTGCCATATGATTTTTCTTTCTTTGAGTGTTTAGTTAGTGATAGGCACGCAGCCGAAAAGCTAGTTATTCAGCCTTCGCTGGCTTTGCCTCTTTTGGGGCAGCCTTTTTCTCTTTTGTGTCAGCCTTTGCTTTTTCAGCGAGACGCTTATTCTCGTCAGAAATTGCCTTATCTCGTGCTTGATCGTCGGTGACAGGCACTGGCATAGTCCACTTGTCAGGAAGCCCGCCTTTCTTAGCAAGCTCTACCGCGCTGTCAGTAATCTCAACTTTATCCGCCCAAGTGTAGAGTGCGGGAGCCCGGTTGAACATTACGATGTCCAATCCTTCGGCCTTAGCTGCCTCCAAAGCGTAGGGTTGAAAGTCGGCACGGAAGCGATTGACCAATGCGGTGCGCGCTGCCTGCAAGCCCTGACCTGCGCGAGATTTAGTTTGGTTAAACTGCTGATTCAACTGCTGATTGGTTGCCAAGATTTCACGCTTCTTCGCATCATCAGGATTTTCCCCTGCGGCAGAGGTGACTCCATCCATCTGAGCCTGCAGGTTCTCCTGCCGGATGGCTAGCTGCGCGTTGACCTGCTTCTCAACATTCGCCATCTCGGCATTCACGACACGGTCTACGCCAAGAGCCTCGGCAGCTTTGTCGATATTCAGTATAGCGACGCCACCCGATTGAGCCTGTGCCTGAGCGAGCAGCAAGACTGTAGAGAGAAATAGGAAGGCCAGACGGAAAACAATTTTCATAGCGTTTTTTGTAAAGAGGGTTTCGGCCGGAGACTAGCGATGTGACCTGCCTCTGTCTAGAAAGGAATCCGAAAAATTTAATCCTCCAAGACCGAATCTACTCGCGCTTCCCCGAATATCTCTTTCAGATTTGCCTGCACAGCTTCCTTGTCGCCGGTGAGTTGGCGAGCTTGCCAATTGACTACTTGGCTTAACGCTTTGTGCCAAACTTCATCAACTGATTCACCTGCATCTAGGAGGACGCCATTTGTCTGTGTTTTGATAAGTTCCAAAAAGACAGCTCGACTTTTTTCCAATTCCTCACTCACCTCAAACTCATTCGGCTTGTCTCCCCTTGCCCTAACCCGCCCAAGCCCAGCCTCGGGAGACAGGTCGAGTAAAAAGACAATATCCGGTTTGGGGGCAAAAGATTCCTGAGATTGGATGATGTCCTCAACATTAGCGCCTCGTGGCCCCTGATAAGCGGCGGTCGACCAGTAGTAGCGGTCCAGCAAAACGACGCCTCCCGCCTTCAGCATCGGAGAAATCGTCCGTTCGACATGATCTTTCCGATCAAGCGTGAGAAGCTCGAGCTCTCTCTCTAGCGACAATCGCCCCGTCTTAGCTGAACGCCTCAGCTCCATGCCCCAGCGATTCGCCGTTGGCTCTTTCGAAAAGGCACAGGCGATTCCCCGCTCGCCAAACATTTGGGCAAGCAAGGCTGCTAATGTAGTCTTACCAGCTCCATCTACGCCCTCGATGGCGATGAGCAGACCTTTGGGGAAGGGGTAAATCATGGGCGACTTGTAGCCCTCAAAAAGCCGCGAAGCAAGCCAGTTCCCACCTTCTGTCAGGGCTGCCGCGTTCTCCCAGCATCAATTTTTTCTTGCAACCTCCGAGCCATAGCCTGCAAGCGCTCAGGGTGTTTTTCCGCAAGATTAGTCTCTTCGCCCGGGTCTTCTGCCAAATTGTATAGGGCCAGCTTGGGAACTTCGGTCAACCCGAGCTTCCGCTCAACGACAACATTCTGCGCTTTCCCAGCGTCGTAGCGGACGAGTTTCCAATCCCCTTCGCGGTATCCAAAAGCGACTACCTTTCCATTCCCCTGCTGGATCAAACTTTCACGCCCCTTGGCCTCATCTACTCCCATGAGCGCTGGGAGTAGGTTAAAACTATCGAGCGCTGCCTCCTCAGGCAGTTCTTCTCCGACTAAGCTGGCAAAGCTGGCATAGAGATCGTGCGTGGCGACGATCTCATCAGAAACAACTCCTTCAGCAATGGTGCCGGGCCAAGAAGTGATAAACGGAGTGCGTGTGCCGCCTTCATAGACGCTATATTTTCCACCCTTGAAGGGGCCTGCTGCTTTGTGATCACCCAATTTTTCAAGAGCGAAATCGGCGTAACCATCATCCATCACAGGACCGTTGTCAGAGCAAAAGACGACCAGAGTGTCCTTCTCGATGCCTAGCTCTTTTAGAGAATCCATCATGGCTCCGACTGAGAAATCCATCTCCAGTAGAGCGTCGCCACGGTAGCCCATTTCTGACTTGCCCTGAAAGCGCTCGTGCGGAATACGCGGCACATGAATATCATGTGTGGCTAAGTATAGAAAAAACGGCTTATCCGCCTCTACCTGAGTCTTCATCCAGTCGTGAGAGCGTCTGGCCCACTCATCAGCAAGGTCTTCGTCGCGGAAACGCGCAGCCTCTCCCCCGGTGTAATACCAGATGCGGCTGATCCCGTTGTGGATGGTGCCATTGTGCCCATGACTCCAGTCCATCTTCAGGGTGTCACGGTGAGTCTTCCCATCAGGATGGTCAGGATGAGGCTTTTTCTTCGAGACTACGATAGGGTCATTTGGGTCAAGGTTCAGCACATGATGGTTTTCAACATAGACCTGAGGGACTCGATCATTTGTCGTCGGGAGTAGAAAGCAATAGTCAAAGCCGATTTCAAGCGGACCAGGAGCGAGCTTACCATTCCACTGCGGTCCCTCTTCGGGAGTTCCCAGCCCGAGATGCCATTTACCAATGGCCGCTGTAGCGTAGCCCGCATCGCTAAACATGTCTGCGATCGTCAGCGTGTCGGGCTGGATGAGAGCGGGACTGTCGGGTGGCGCAATATTTGTCCCCGGCTGACGGTAAGCCCCTGTGCCGGTGAGTAAGGAAAACCGAGTAGGCGTGCAGGTAGACGCAGTGCAGTAGCCGCTGGTAAAGCGCACCCCGCTAGCCGCTAAGCGGTCAATATTTGGCGTTTCGATCCGATCAGCGCCGTAGCAGGACAGATCACCAAAGCCCAAATCGTCGGTTATAAATACGATGACATTAGGCTTCGCCTTCGTATCCGCTTGAAGTGTAGCTACAGAAAACAGCAGAGACAACCCAAGCAAAAACCGCCGGGACACATGTTTCGAGATAGTGATACCCATGCATTTTTCTTACACGCCTTTCCCTAAAAAGCGAAACTCCTATCTATCACGCAAACAAGGTGCCCTTCAGCTCCAATCTTTCCGAAACTGGAGGGGCGATTCGCCCATGTCTTTTCGGAATACCTTGGTGAACGCACTAGCATCATAGAATCCTACTTCTAAAGCAATCTCACCGACCGGCTTGCTTGTGTTTCTAAGCAACCTCGCTGCCTCATACACTCGCAAACGGCGGATATACTGGGCAGGCGTCATTCGAAAGAGAAATTGGAAGTTCCGCGAAAACTGATTCACTGAATACCCAGCAGCCGAGGCCAGGTCGCCCACCGATACCGACTCGCGAAATCGTTCGTTTGCCATCGCCAAAGCAGGCTGGAGACGAGAATATTCTCGAGGCACTTCTCCGCCATCTTCATATGGCAAAAGCACGCCACCTACCCCAACAACCTCACCTTGAGCATTCATGGCGGGAATTTTATTGCACCGATACCACCGCACCGCCACCTCCGTCGGGACAAGCCAAATCTGATTCAGCAGCGGCACTTGAGAGTCCATCACTAGCTGGTCCTCTGCCTGATAACTATCCGCTAGAAATTCAGAGTGAAAATCATGATCGGTTTTTCCAAGCATGCCATCTTCGCTAGGGCAACCATGGAGCTCTGCGAGCGCTTGATTGACGCGGACAAATTTTCCACTCAGGTCCTTCACAAATAAGAAAACCTGCGGCAAACGGTCGAATAACTGTCCGAGGACATCGGCATTCTCACGCACTTGTTGCGACTGCTGCGAAAAAATCATACCGTCTTTCATGGTGAAAATTTACCATTTTAAAATCTAGCTGCACCAAGTTTTATTACGGTTTTGAGCGAAGGTTTACCAATGACAATGATGCCACTCCGCTCCCTGCTCGTGTTAGCGATCACAACAGCCTCCGGAGCCCTTGCTGAAGAGATCGATTTTAACCGCGATATCCGCCCTATCCTCTCGGAGAATTGTTTCTACTGCCATGGGCAGGATCCAGCTGACCGTAAAGCCGATCTGCGAATCGACACGTTAGAGGGGGCTACAGCGGATTTGGGAGGCTACAAGGCTCTCGTCCCGGGTGATCCGGATGCCTCAGAACTTTTCTATCGAATGATCACCGATGATCAAGATGAGCTGATGCCTCCGCCCGACTCGAACCGCGCTCTGTCCAAAGAGGAAATCGACCTAGTTAAGCGCTGGATCCAAAGCGGCGCTGACTACAACAAACACTGGGCTTTCGTCCCTCCGGTGAGAAAAGAGGCTCAGGGTGACATTGATCGGAACTGGGCCAGAAACACCATCGACCAGCATGTGTCAGGTAAACTCAGCCAGGAAAAAGCCAAGGCTTC
>JAHDIL010000082.1 GCA_020630835.1 Verrucomicrobiota bacterium | reverse complement strand
ATGGCGCGTCGTCCTGAAACAAGAAGGACGACCGGTGGCGGAATACAAATCGTTCCTTTGGCAATAAGCAAAGTTAAACAGTAACCTGCCCCGCTGACGCTTATACTAGTTGAGACGATTTTTTTTGTGAACTCGTTTGATGCTTTTCTCCCCCTGAAAAAATGAGCGCTTCGGATTCAGTTTTAGTTGGTTGTCTAGGCTCGGTAGCCTGGGTGCGCGTCGTCGGATCTGCGACTCATGAGAATTCGGGAGCTATTCGGAACTTCCTCACCAATCGGTTCGAAGCTGGCTGGCGGCGTTTTGTAATCGATCTCGGGGAGTGTCCTGCCATCGATTCTACTTTCATCGGTATGCTCTACCGGCTGGCCTCGCGCGTCGTAGAGTCTGGCGACGAAAAGGGAGGCGTAGAAGTGCTCCGTGCCAGCAACCGAAATGCCAAATCTATCTGTAAACTAGGCTTGGACTGCCTGATCAAGCTGGACAAGGATGGGGATCGCTGGAAGGACGAATGGAATCTAGTAGAAGAAAATATCTCGAAGAACATCGATACACCCTGCCTCACCCGCCAGGAAAAAACCGAACTGGTCCTCGACGCGCATGAGGCGCTTCTGCATGCCAACCAGGAGAATGAAAGCCGGTTCTGCGATGTCGTGGAGTTTCTGCGGCAGGATCTCGCTTCTCAGACAGAGAGCTAAAAAGAGAGTGTTCTCCGCTGCTTTATGGGAAATCCTCGCACCCGGTTTCGTCCCTGTATCGATCTCCACGATGGCGTGGTAAAACAGATCGTCGGCGGAACTCTCGATTCATCTTCGCAAAAGCTTGAAACAAATTTTGTCAGCGATCGCTCATCGGCACATTATGCCAAAATGTATCGTGACTCAGGGTTAACCGGTGGTCATGTTATCAAGCTCGGACCGAACAATGAAGCCGCTGCGAGAGAAGCCCTCTCGGCCTACCCTGATGGACTGCAGATAGGAGGTGGGATCACCCCTGAAAACGCAGCAGGCTGGATCGAGTTAGGGGCGAGCCATGTCATCGCTACCTCCTGCCTTTTCGATGCAGACGGGCACTTTCGGCAAGAGCAACTCGATAGGCTAGAGGCTGCGGTAGGGCGCGATCGCTTAGTGATTGATTTGAGTTGTCGCCGAACTGAGACCGGCTGGGTCGTCGCCATGAACCGCTGGCAAACCCTCACTGACGTGAACATCACACGTGAGGCTCTCAGTGAGCTCGCCGGACAGTGCGATGAATTCCTGATTCACGCGGCAGATGTAGAGGGGAAATGCCAGGGGATAGATGAAGATCTTGTGAGTTTCCTCGCAAACTGGAGCCGAGAGGGAGCAGCCCTCCGGGTGCCGATCACTTATGCCGGTGGGGCAAGGTCGCTTACTGATCTCGAGCTTGTCCAGAGACTGAGCAGCGGAACCGTTGATGTCACGATAGGCAGCGCACTTGATATCTTTGGCGGGAGTGGCGTCCGCTATGAAGACTGCGTGGCATTCAATGCGTCATAGCTTTTAGACCCGGGAATCCAGCTGAAACACTTGACCTGAGATGTGGTCAAGACTCGACAGCTGGACGATGAACTGAGCCGCTTGTTCTGCGGTGTTGTAGCGACCGAGAGCATGGCGCTGACGGATGCGCTCCTTCGCCTGATCGCTCAAAGCCGCCGTCATTTTGGTTTCTAGGAATCCCGGGAGCACGATGTTAGCGCGCAGATTTCGTTTTCCGTATTCACGGGCCAGACTCTTTGTATAGCCAACGAGAGCCGCTTTGGCAGCTGCATAATTAGCCTGACCAACAGGGGGGTGATCAGCGGAAAAGGAACCGATCTGAATGATATGGCCTCCGTAAGGTGCCTTCAGCAAAAGCGGGAGAACCGTTTTCGTAACGAGGAAAGCTCCCTTCAGATGAGTATCGAGCACTTCATCCCAGTCCGGCTCTTCCATTCTGAGATGAACGATGTCTCTGGTGATGCCGGCATTGTGGATCAGCAGATCAAGTTGAGAGAGCTCGGCACAATAAGATTGAATGCTATCTTCGTCGCACACGTCCATATCCATCCGGCCCGGCGCGTGGACAATCCATTGCCGGTGCGTCTGGCTGTTTAGCTCGCGCGCAATAGCGCGAGCCAGGTCTCCTTCTCCACCTGTTATTAGCGCGATTCCACGGGCACGAGGCTCCTCAGGGTGCTCCATAGGAAAGCAGTGCCTTACTGACCAAAAACACGCGACGCGGCAGGCGAAAGGTTTGGCGAAGTCCGGACGCCCGGAGCCGCTGCCGCCGCAGGTGCTTCGATCGGAGCCAAACTGCTCACCACAACAGCATGTGGCTCATATCGCAAACGCAGACGCGACACCTCGGTAACGTAACGAAAAGCATCCGTAACCGGGACATTCCTAAGCTGCAGGGTGATGGGACGCTCTCTCTCCTCTTCCGTGCCTTTGAAAATAACATTAGCACCAATCTTCCCATCGGAAACTTCCAGCACTCGCTTCGAAAGAAAATCAAGCACATCGCCCACGGGTGCTCGATCAAAGTTCAGCTGGGGTAAAATCAGTCCGTTCAGCTTTTTATCAAGACCCGGCAGCTTAGGCCCTCCTTTGGAGATAGCAAGATTAGCGCGCGCCAGGAAGCTCCGAGCGGGGGCATAGTTAGGCTGTGCTCGGAGAACGCGCTCGAAGCGCGCTTTCGCCTCGGCATAACGCTCGACCTTAAACAAGCTCACCCCCTCCTGAAAAATTTGCTGGGCTGTGCGTCCCCCGGCGTGACAGATAGTCGTAGAGAGAAACAAGAGAGAGAAAGCGAGTATAGAGAAGAGGCGGGGCGTCATGACAGATTCATGGTAAGGACAGGGGTCCTTCAATAGAGTAACAGGAGGCCACTGATTTGAGAAGCAAAAACACCTGCTCTGAAAATCAAACGAGGTAAGGATATCACGATCTAGCGCGCAAAACCTCTCTCCTTGACACTATGATAGGATGCCACTCACTCCTCGCTAGAAGCGACTTTTTTCCCAGGCTTACTCAAAAATTTCTCTAGCTGGCTTCGGTAGCGGAGAACTCTTATAAAGCTAGACGCTAGAGCGACGGACCAAAGAGCACTCGCCAAAAGTATCCCAGGCTCAGGGAGCGCCAGAGAGAAGAGCAGGCCGCACCAAAGTAACGCGGGATGAGCTTCAGCGCGGATTTTCAGAAGCAAGTTCATCCCTTCTGCATGGTATTCAGCAGCAGACAAAAGTCGGTAACGGATACCAAGCAGATTATAAGCTGTGAGCAAATCGCTCTCGCCAGTTATGTCAGGCCTCCACGACGAGCGCGCTTGCTCATCCTGACTCCATTGCCGGTATGCCTTCACCCTGTCCGCCGGGGTTTGAGGCTGGGTATCGTCTCCCCTGCCCCACCACTGAGAGAGCCGCAAGGCGTAACCTAATCGTGGGTATGTCTCAAAGGCGCGGAACAGCTCTTTATGAGCCTGCCATAGATCCCTCCAACCAATATATCTTCTACTCCCTTTAAGCCGAACAGCAGCTCGGTTCCAACCGTGTTGAGCCCACAGTTTAGCTAAGTGGATTTTCGGGCCTGCCCCAGTCAGCCCACTGGCTACCAAGTTCGCGCGCGCTAGCACCCAGGCCGCTACTAGAGTAAGAATGAGAGCAGCCGAACCCACCAAGAAAAGGCCAGGAATGAAAATCCCGAGAAGGATCAAGACACCGCCATTAACTACCCATAGCGGGTGCAGACGCTGCGACCAGAATGCTTCGGGACCCACAATGGTGGCAAGTTGAAAGGCCTCAGACGACCATTCGCCTCGGTAAATAACAGAGGAAAAGAAGGGTGATGACTGATAAACGGCACCATTCCACACCGCTCCTCCAAGCGCAGGGAAACGCTCTTTCCATTTCTCAATGAGCAGGGCCTCCGCGCGCCCGTATCCCTGTTGCTGTCGCCGGTAAGCTGCGAAGGTGGCTCTGCGGTGATGCCAGATCCAGGCTTTCGCGAAAAATCCGATTGCGTAGCCAGCAGCCAACAGACGCCATTGAAAATCAACGTCATCACCGGCCGCGCGAAATCGTTCGTCAAATCCACCCACCGCCTCGAAAGCTTCCCTCCGCACAGCCAAATTGCACCCAGGAATGTGTTCGGCACGCTGATCCGTCAGCAGGACATGAGCCGGCCCTCCCGGCGAGCATTGCACCAGAGCTTGTTCGACTGAGGCGGCAGCTGGTGGGATGTTGGGACCGCCGCCAGCAGCGATTTCCTCGTGCTGAGCAAACCCCTCGGCCATATGCAGAAGCCAGTCAGGTTCAGCGACACAGTCATCGTCAGTGTAGACAAAAATTTCACCGACAGCGTGCGAGGCGGCCAGATTGCGCGCAGCACTGAGTCCTATGTGTTCCGTCGCGATGAGCGTCACGGCCTTTTCCACCTCAACGATTTCCGCTACACGCGCATCATCACCATCGTTAACCACAATGATCTCAAAATCGGGATAATCGAGAGCAAGCAGGCTGTTGAGACAAGCGCTGATTGTCGCACTCCCACGGTAGGTGCAGACCAGGACAGAGATTTTGGGTAACTTGTCAGTGTTGATGAGATCTGCAGGTCTTTGCCAGGCACCCCAGGATTCCGAAACCTGAGCCAGGGCAGGTTTCGCCCTACCCTCGGCAGTCGTTAGGCCGAAGGCCCATTCCTCGATCGTTTCACCGCCTCGCTGCCAGGCATCGCTCCAGGCGAATACGCATACTCCGGCTGCCCCCAATTGAGCAGCATCCTTCACAGATCGCGAGATGGTGTCAGCCTGCCGCTCCGGACCATTCCGCAAGCTATCCATGCCTAACTCGGAGAGTAGCAATGGTTTATCGCCCGAGAGAGCGAGCAAGCGCTGCAGATAATGCGAGAAGGCTTCCTTTTCCTCCAAGTAGACATTCATCGCGAAAAAGTCCTGATTACGCGGAATGAGAAACTCCGTCGTTGGATAGTTGGCGTAGGAAAACAACACCTCGGGATCGATGCTCTTACCCAGTTGGATCAACTCCTCCAAGCGATCGCGTGTCCAGCTTTCCCCCATGAAACGAACTAGGTCCGAACGGATCTCATTCGCCACAAAATAGCCCGCGATAGCCGGATGCCCCTTCAGGGAACGCACCGTTTCTACAAGAGCTAATTTGGCCTCTTCCCAAGCGCGCCGGGCCGCTCGAAAATCAATATGCTGGGTCCAGGGCAAAGTAATAAAAACCCGCAGATTGTGCTGAGCGCAGGCGTGAAGAAAATCCAGAGATGGGACCTCGAAAAGGCGCAGACAGTTCGCCCCCAGTTCATCGCGGATACGACCAAGCTCACTCATGCCCTCATCAGGGAAATGTCCGGCTGGGAAGGGGCCAAACGTAACCGCCTTCACCCAAAAGGGATCATTGCCACAGTGGAAAGCCTTACCGTGCACTCGCAGAGGATGAGAGAGCTCAGTAATAGGGCGGGGTGGACGGTTTGTTCGCACGGTGCCACGAACGAGGGGGACGAGCCGATATGCAATGGGAAAAAATCAACGCCGCAGCCAGTCAAACCACTTTCTCAGAATCACCAAAGTCCTAGGCTTGAGCTTAGTTCGTTGAAACTGATCGGCAGCGTGCCGAAAAGCGTCTGACCAAGTAGGATAAGGCGTCATGGTTGCGGCGACCTTCTCCAAGGATAAGCCATTCTGAATGGCAAGAGTGACAGCAGCCAGTCTCTCCCCCGCCTGCGTGCCTACGATAGTCGCCCCCACGATCTGGCCGGAGTTTCGTTGGGTGAAAATCTTCAGAAACCCACCCCTCTCATCCTCGACCAGGGCACGATCTAAATCATCGTGAGGGACAGTGTAGGCATCTGTCTCATCAGATTCTTCTATTCTCCCAACGCTGGCAATCTCGGGCGTGGTAAACGTCACGCGCGGGATGAGTAGGTCATGTGCTTTTGCCTTGCCAAAGAAGAAGGCGTTGCGCAAAAAATTACGAGAAAGAAAGTCAGCCGCATGGGTGAACTGGGCGACTCGGGCGACGTCACCAGAGGCATAGACACGCGCGTTAGTTGTGCGTAGCTCATCGTTCAGCACCAAACCTCCGTCAGCTAACTCTATTCCGGCTTGAGCAAGCTGTAATCCTGCAAAAGACGGGCGTTTTCCGGTAGCCAAGAGCACAGCATCGGGCTCGATGATTTCTCCATTCCCCAGCGCAAAGGTCTGGCGATCACCCATTTTGCGAAACTCCCAATCACGACCCACAGCGTGCCGGCGGATTCCCATCTGCTCCAACGACTCGGCTAAAAGTCGACGACTCTCCGGCAATTCCTCCAGTAGCGGCCCTTCCTCACTAGAAATAAGATCGACTTTTGAACCGAAGCGGGCAAAAGCTTGGGCCATTTCGCATCCCACAGCTCCCGAGCCAATGATGAGCAAACTCGCCGGCAGCTCAGTCAATCGGAAAAGAGTTTCATGAGTGTGAAGCCAATTTCCAAGAGGTATCCCTGCCAACGCCTGCGGAATGGACGTCTTGGCACCCGTGGCGATAAGCGCTTTTGAGAACTTCAGCCTCCTGCCCGCCACCTCGATCTCATCTCGCCCGATAAAATGCCCCGCGCCCAAAAACACATCGATCCCTTTATCGACAAACCGCTGCACCGAGTCATGTGGAGCCACAGCCGCACGGCGTTTGCGTAGCTCAACCATGGCCTCTGAGAAGTCTAACCTTCCCTCTTTCGCGAGACTGATGAGGGCTTTCGATGGCACACATCCCGTGTTAAGGCATTCACCTCCCAACGCCTCTTTTTCGATCAGGGCTACTTTCGCGCCTAGACCCGCGGCCCCAGCAGCTGCCACCAACCCGGCCGCTCCCGCCCCAATCACGACCAAATTATAGCGGCCATCAGGAACCGGGTTTTCGTATTGTGCCGGAAAGACATTCCTTTCCAACACCTGATTTGCTTCCTCCTCTCGCGGCTGAAAGAGAGAAAACACGTCGCCCATAAGACCTGGGGAACCTTCTTACTTCTCGTAAGAAAAGATTTCGTCCTGCTGGAAAAACCGATTTACCTCGATCTCCCCGTTTTCTGGGCTGTCCGAGGCGTGGCAGACATTGATCATCATATCCGCGCCAAAGTCGCCGCGGATAGTCCCAGCATCAGCTTCTTTTTGTGGGTCCAAGCATATCACGCACTTTCCCGACGACGCCCTCGCCCTCCAGCACCATAGCGATGACAGGAGCAGACTGCATAAAATTGCGAATATCGGGAAAGAACGGCTGATCCGCGACGTGGCTGTAGTGCTCTGCCAATACCTCATTAGACAGCTGCATCATTTTGGTTCCTCGAATCACAAAACCA
>JAHDIL010000081.1 GCA_020630835.1 Verrucomicrobiota bacterium | reverse complement strand
GACGTAGCGTCCGGCATCTGTGGTAGCCATGCCGCCGCCGAAAGGGCTGGGCCGATTTTCTTGCCGTTCATACACGGATCCGAGGAGGAGGCTGGCCAGTTGCTGGCCCTTTGCGTCTGAGAAGCTGATAAGTGTCCCAGCGTTCTCTCCTGCATCCTCGGCCGTCGGCTCGATAAGGTCGAGTCGACCATAAGCTTCCTTAGCTACAGGCACGGTTTGGGCTACGTCTAGGTCCCAAACGGCGCGGAGAGTCTCGACGATGCGTGTGATCTCAGCTGGATAGCCGTCGCGTTCGGCAACCTCCCAAGCGGAGCCACCGCGGGTGAGGGTAAGGGAATCATCAGGCGCGGTGATCTCGATCTTACCCACTTGGTTGATGGGAAAGGCATCGAAGACTTTTTCTTTTTCCAGCGAGGCTTCCACCTGCTTGATGCCCTCGCCAGGTTTGATGAGGTTTATGATGACGGCAACAGCGGCAACCACGAGCAGTGCGATAAAAAGACGAGTGAGAGTTTTTGTTCCCATGAGGATAGTGGGTTGTTGGGAGGAGGGAAAAGGGTAGGTGAAACAAAGTTAGCGAGCAGCTGTGCTGCGTCGGCGGGAGATGGCAAAGAAGACGCCGAAGATGATGAGCACGGCAGGGATAATGAGGGTGTTACCGAGCTTGTAGATGGAAATTTTCTGGCGGAATTCCTTTGCAGAGGCTTTCTGAATCTCACGGATTCGCTTGCCGGTGGTAATTTCTTTTTCGCGAAGCTCCATGACTTTTTGCTGAACTTCTGGGCTGAGCATGGCTTCGTTGATGTCTCCGGGAGTGTTGGCCATGATCCCTTGGAGTTCGGCTTCGGTGGCCTTCATTTCTTGTTCGAACTTGGCTAGCTCTACCTGGAATTTAGCTTCGGTTTCCATCTTCCACTCATTCTGCTTGATGAAGGGGCGTCGCACAGATTGACGGCTTCGGATTTGCATGAGATTTACGTCACCGCTGAGCATGTCAACGGCGTTGGCGAACAGTTCGGTGTTCTGGTTGAGTATCTGAGGGATGCGAATGCCAAAGCCCTGGATCTCCTGAATCCGGACGACGTTTGTATCGTAGATAAAGTCAACGTCGGAGAAAAGAAGGACGCGGCCAGGTTCTTTTGATTCCGTGAGGGCGGCAGGTTCTTCTGTTTCTTCGGTTTTTTCTGGCTCGTCCGACTGATCACCTTCTTTGGGGGCTTCCTCTGTTTCTTGCGCTGCTGCAGGATCTCCATCAGGAAAAGCTGTCGTGAACGTGCCTGTGAGCTGGGCAACGAGAGCGCGAGGTTCGCCATGGGGTGTGAACTTTTCACGGAGACGGTCGACACCACCCTCGGTTGTAGGATCCGCGTCGAAGGGGTCGACTAGCTGGTTCGCCTTGGATGATTCGATCAATGTAGCCACTGCAATTCCTTCTTTTTCCTCGAATTCGAAAGCTCCGGGCGTGAGGGCATTCAATTGAGTCATTTTGCTCGTGATCATGCTATCCTGACCTGCCGAGGAAACGGCCTCTGCGTTGAGGGTCAGAAAGGTAGGCGAAAAGTTTCCACGCTGAAGAATTTCTGTGGCGTAGGAGGTGTCAGCCAGCACTTGGTTGGCGTCATATTTTACTCCCCAGGCCGCGAAGAGGGTATCCAGGTCAGAAGTCGGGGGCACATTGCTCTGCGGTGGCGCGCCCGGCATTTGTGGCTGACCGCCTCCCAGCGCGCGGGAGTAGAAGAAATTTGGATCGACCATGATGAGGACATCGCCTCCTGCTAGCAGGTATTGGTCAATCGCAAATTGCGCCTCGGGCGTGATGTCATAAGGGTGAATGACGATCAGGGCGGAGGTCTCGGCAGGGATCTGAGTAGCCGTCGCGGGAATGGTTTCTACCTGATAGTTCTCCTGCAGTTGCTGAAGAAAGAACCAAGGTTGCTTGGGCGGAGCCTGAAAGTTGCCGCTGAATCCGCCCGCTACCTCCATGCTCGTCATAACGGTGAGGAGCTTTTTCTCTGTGCTGTGGACGGAGGAGATCATCTGGCTCAGTTCATACTCGAGCGAAGTTTCCTGGATAGCTGCGATGAAAGGCATGGTTTCCTCGTTGAGGAGAGATTTCGCAGTCAGGCCAAAGAAGATTTCATTCAATGTTTCAGGAGACTGTCCTCGCTGGAGGCCCGCTAGGAGAGCCGCATCCTCAGCATCTGTATCCGGCTCAGGGTTTAGCTTCTCCACGGTCAGCATCTTGACGTTTTGTGCTTCGAATTCGCCTTCTTCATTGGGCAGGTTGAGTACACGTGACGGCGCGTGACGCACATATTCATTGAGCAGGTCCTCAAACCGCTGGGTTCGTGCGCGTTCTGCGGGGCTCATCACATCGGCGCTGTCTGTGACGAAATAGCGAATAGAGACGGGTGTCTCCAAGCTGCTGAGGATGTTCTTAGTGCCTTCGGAAAGTGTATAAGCATTGTTTTCCGTCAGGTCTGCACGCAGGGCAAACTTCTGCACGATGAAGTTCACGAGGAGTGCAATGACAAACACGATGGCAAGGCCGATAAGGGCGGCGCTTTTGCGCGTTAGGTTGGGGCGAGAAGTAGAGTCACTCATGGGGAGTTTCGTAGAAGGAATGAATGGCAAAGGGTTAGGCGCGTTTCACACGGAGAACGACGGAAGTCGCGATAAGGCAAACGACGATAAAGCTGGCAAAGAAAACGAGGTCGCGAATGTTTAGCACGCCTTTTGCCAGTTCGGTGAAATGGGGCATCATGCCGAGACTGTAGAAGAACTGAAGGATGGGCTTGAGGAATTCGAAAGGTCCCGTGATATTCATGATGAAATCAGCGATAGGTGGGAGGCCAATCAGCCAGAGCGTCAGGCAAATGAAGACAGAGACAAGCAGGGCGACAAGCTGACTGCGGGTCATCGCCGAAATGACTGATGTAACGGCGAGGAAGCAGAGGGACACGAAGAAGGTGGCGATAAACCCTGAGAGAATAACTCCATTGTCGGGATCTCCGAGGTAATTGATCGTCCAAACGATAGGGAACGAGAGAACTAGCATGCCGAAGAGGACAACAGCGGCGGCAAGGAATTTGCCAAGGATGCCGTGCCATGGCGAAAGTGGCATCGTAAGCAGCAGCTCGAGTGTCCCTTGGCGTTGCTCCTCAGACCATAGTCGCATACCTACTGCGGGTGCGATGAGGACGAGATACCACGGCAGGTATTGGAAGTAGGGCATGTAAAGACTGGCCTCACCCGACTCAAGTATGCCTAGGTAAAAGAACGTGAGCCCGTTTGAAACGAGCAGGAAGACGACAAAGAGCACGTAGGCAATCGGGGAGGTGAAGTAACTCGTCAGCTCTCGCTTAAAAATGGTCCGCACTTCGCGCGGAAGTAGCTGAAGAATGACAATGAAGACGGCGCTAACGATCAGCACGGGGATAGCAAAATCTTTGAGAAGAACGGCAAAAGCTTCCATGGAGGTGTCTTGTGTAAAAAGGTGAAAGGGGAGAAGTTACAGGATTACTCTTCGTTGTCGGATTTGGTTATTTCGCGGAAGAGTTCATCGAGTCGCCCTTGTTCCATTTTCAGCTCTTTCAGGTCACCGCCCTTTTCAGCGACGACTTTTGAAAGGGCGCTTACTAGTTTCTCACTTTTCCCTTTCGCCGGGAAAACGCGGAGTGCGACTTCCTCACCGTAAAGACTGGTGACGGGATCCGTGGACTTCACCTCGGAGAGTTTTTCGATCTCTTTGGTCAACACGCTCTTTTCGACCCCGTTTAGGCGCAGGACTACACTCCCCGCATTTTTCGATTTATTCTTCAGCTGATCAGGGGTGCCATCGGCGATGATCTTACCTCGGTCGATGATGACGGCTCGCGTGCAGGAGGCCTCCACCTCCTCTAGAATGTGGGTGGAGAAGATGATCGCCTTAGTCTTGCCCATCCGTTTGATGAGTTGACGGACCTCATGCTTTTGGTTGGGGTCGAGTCCGTCAGTCGGTTCATCAAGGATGAGAACCTCTGGGTCATGGATGATAGACTGGGCGAAGCAGGTGCGGTGGCGGAAGCCTTTCGAGAGGGTCTCGATGCTCTGGTGGCGCACCTTTTCTAAGAAGGTGGTGGCGATGGCTTTGTCGACGGCATCTTTGATCTCTCCTTTGGGCACTCCGCGCATTTCGGCAGAGAATCTTAGGAAAGCCTCTACCGTCATGTCCGAGTAGAGCGGCGCTGACTCTGGTAGGTAACCAATTTTCGATTTGGCAGCGATTTCATCGGCCTCTACATCACTCCCCCCGATGGAGATAGTGCCCTCAGTTGCTGGCAGAAAGCCGGTAACCATGCGCATGGTAGTAGACTTTCCGGCACCGTTTGGCCCAAGGAAGCCGAGAACTTCCCCTTTTTTGACGGTAAATGAGATGCCATCGACGGCGAGTTTCGAGCCGAAGCTCTTCTGGAGGTTTTTGACTTCAATCATCCGATGAAATTTGAAGAGGGGTTTGTGAAAGTGTGCGTAAAAGCGAAGACCTTTGGAGGTCTTGTTTGAAAAAAACGCGGCGAGAAAAAAGCCCCTCCTCACAAGCCTGCAAGTAGAAATTCTACCGGATTCTCGGCAGTAAGTCGGTGAGGGGCAGGATTCGCATTTCGCATTGAAAATTGAGCCGCCCTCGCGTTCGCTGCGGATATGAAACTGATCAGTTGGAACGTAAACGGTATCCGGGCCGTGCTCAAAAAAAACTTCGCCGAGTTCATTGAGTCCTGCGATGCCGATGTGGTCATGCTGCAAGAGGTGAAAGCCGAACAGGAGCAAGTGGATTACCCCTTTGCTGAAAAAGGTTGGCATGTGGCATGGAATCCAGCGGTGAAGAAAGGGTATTCTGGCGTCGCTCTGCTGAGCCGCGCGGAGCCCATCTCGGTCACCAACGGGATTGGGGAAGAAAGGCACGATCAGGAGGGGCGCGTGCTCACCGTGGAGTTTGATTCCGTCTATGTCGTCGGTGTTTACACTCCGAATGCGCAGAACGAGTTGAGGCGGCTCGATTACCGCATGGAATGGAATGATGCTTTTCTCCGCTATGTGAAGGGGTTGGAGGAAAAAAAGCCGGTCATTTTTGGTGGAGACCTAAACGTGGCTCATCGGGAAATCGATCTGGCGCGCCCCCAGGCGAATCGGAAAAGTGCAGGATTCTCAGATGAGGAGCGCGCAGGCTTCGATAATGTCCTAGAGGCTGGTTTTATTGATACGTTCCGCCATTTCTGCCCTGAGGCCGCTGATCGATATAGCTGGTGGAGCTATCGCGGAGGAGCTCGGGCGAGGAATGTCGGCTGGCGTCTCGACTATTTTTGTGTCAGCCAAATACTGAAAGATAGATTGATCAGCGCTGACATCCTCGATCAGGTGATGGGCTCAGATCACTGCCCGGTTTCCCTTGATGTCGAGGCTTGATCCTCACACCTCGCACCCCACAATGCCAAGCGCATCGTTCGCTTTTGTCAGGAGCTCCTGATACAGCGCCTTATCTTCGCCGAGAGCTCTCCCAGACCCGGGGATGATCTCAAGGAGTCTGGGTTTCCAATCCTCAAGCTTCTCTGGGAAGCAGCGCTCGATGACCTCCAGCATGACGGAGACAGCGGTCGAAGCTCCGGGCGAAGCTCCGAGGAGCGCGGCGAGACTGCCATCGCCAGCAGCGATGACCTCGGTGCCAAACTGCAGAGTGCCCCCCTTTTTATCATGGGACTTGATGATCTGAACTCGTTGGCCAGCCGTGATCAGTTCCCACTGATCTAGCTTAGCGTCTGGGAAAAATTCCCGAAGAGCCTCGACTCGGTCAGACGGTTTTTGCAGACATTGCTCAATGAGATATTTGGTCAGGTCCAAGTTGTCGCGGCCTACGGCTAGCATGGGTTTGAGATTGGAGAGCTTAACTGAACTGGGTAAGTCTAGGAGGGAGCCGTTTTTCAGAAACTTGGGAGAAAAACCAGCGAAGGGGCCGAAGAGAAGGCTTTTCTTCCCGTTAATGACACGGGTGTCGAGGTGCGGCACTGACATGGGCGGGGCGCCTACCGCAGCTTTCCCGTAGACCTTGGCTTGGTGCCGCTCAACGATCTCTGGCGTTTGGCATACTAAGAATTGGCCGCTGACGGGGAAGCCTCCGTAGCCCTTGCCTTCGGGGATGTCAGATTTTTGCAAGAGGGGCAGCGACGCGCCACCCGCGCCTACAAATACGAAAGGCGCCTTTATGGTGCGATTGATGTCGCGATGGTGGTTGCGCACTTCTATCTCCCAGGATCCGTCGTCGAGTTTTTTGAGGTCGCGGACGGTGTGATTTGTGGCGATCCGTGTGCTTTCCTGATCCTCGATATACTGAACGAGAGACCGAGTGAGGGAGCCGAAGTTTACGTCGGTGCCGGTGCAGACCCGCGTCGCAGCCAGGGGCTCGCCTCGTTCGCGGCCATCCATGAGAAGGGGGGCCCATTTTGCGATAGTCTCGGGGTCTTCTGTGTATTCCATTTCAGCGAAGAAATGGTGAGACTTCATGGTCTCAAAGCGTTGGCGCAGGAAAGCCTGGTTTTTCTCGCCCCAAACGAAGCTCATGTGAGGGACTGATTGGATGAACTGCCCGGGCTCGGGTAGGACACCCTCTCCGACGAGATGGGTCCAGAACTGTTTCGAGATCTCAAACGATTCATTGATCTCGATGGCTTTACTGATGTCGATGCTGCCGTCGCCGGTTAGCTTGGTGTAGTTGAGCTCGCACAGGGCGGCATGACCAGTGCCGGCGTTGTTCCACGGGTTTGAGCTTTCCTTCGCGACCTCTGCCAGTGCCTCAACGACCTGGATGCGCAGGGTTGGGTCGAGCTGATGCAGCAAAACGCCGAGGGTGGCGCTCATGATGCCACCACCAATGAGGACCACATCGGCTTCTGCCATGGTTTCGATACGTTCAGGGGATTCGCTCATGTTCGATCTATCGATGAGGTATCGGAAAGGCTCAACCGGTGATTGTCAGCGATATATGAGAAAGTTTGCTAGAAACGATAAGCGGAACAAATTAAAGCCAGTCCTAGCGACCTGATGCTGCGATTTGCGCCTTGGAATGCGGTTGCGGCGCTCTCGAGCGACGTATAGTTTCTCGTATATGAAAAAAGTTTCCTCTATTCTCGCTGCCCTCTTTGCCCTCGGATCTTTATCTACCAGCTCATTCGCGGAAGAACCGGATACGGTCACCGTGAGCGAGTTTACTTATCAGTATGCTAAGCCCTGGATCCGCCAGCAGCCTCGCAGCTCAATGCGGGCGGCGCAGTTCCTCTACGACCATGAGGATGATTCGCTAAAAGATGTTGAGCTTGTCCTTTTCTGGGAAGGGGCAGGGGGGG
>JAHDIL010000080.1 GCA_020630835.1 Verrucomicrobiota bacterium | reverse complement strand
AAATCGATCGCAGCGCACTGAAAAGCCTCTCTATCAACTACCGCGTGAAGAAAGGATGGGTCACGCGGATCAACGTCATCGTAAACGGCCGCGTGGTGAAAATCCTACCGACGACCGGTCGGGCTGGCACCTTGAGGACAAGCTTGCCCGCATCCATTATCGCCGGGGCGAAAACGATGAAACTGCAGGCATGGCAGGGCAAGCCTACCTACCAGAGCAAAAATGGCAGCTCCGTGATCTATAAGATCAAGTAAGCTCGGCGGCTCTGGGCCTGGACATAGCGGGAAGAGCTCAACACTTCGAACACAGGGCTTGCGCCAATGGGAATAAATTCCCACCTCCCAGCCTGGCTGATGGGGTCTAGCGGCGGCGCTTCTTGCCGGGCGGGCGCTTGCGACGGAGCGGCTTGACCGGCTTATCCTCCAGCAGAGCGCTGTAGGCGTAGTCAAAACCCTCGAGCTTTTTCCGCTCGATCTTCTGGCTGATGTAGCCCTCGACAGCAGCAGCCTGCTCCAGCTCATCGGCGGTAAGAATGGTGAAGGCGTCCCCTTCTTTTTCTGCACGCCCCGTCCGTCCGATGCGGTGGACATAATCCTCCGGATTTTCGGGGACACGGTAGTTGATCACATGAGTGACCCCTGAGATATCCAGGCCGCGCGCTGCAATATCAGTAGCAATGATGAGATTAAAATCGCCATCGCGGAATCCCTGAAGAGCCTTCGTGCGGTCGCTCTGACGAATGTCGGAGTGAAGAGCTGTCGGCTTTACTTTCTCGATGTTTTCCACGCGAGCCAAAAGAGCATCAGCCTCTTTTTTCGTCCGCGTAAACACCATCATACTGTCGAAGTCTGTTTTCTCGACAAGGGAGGTGATCAGCTCATCGCGCTGATCCATGCCCACCGGGTAGAAAGCATGCGAGACAGTCTCGGCGGGCTTTCTTCCTCCGCCAACTTCGATAGCCACTGGATCATTGAGCGCCCACTCTGCCAGAGTCTGGATGGCTCCAGGCATGGTTGCGGAGAAAAGCAGGGTCTGACGTTCCTTGCTGCAGCGGTCAATGATGCGCTTCACGTCTGGGAGGAAACCCATGTCGAGCATGCGATCGACTTCATCGAGCACGAGGAATTTGATCGCCCCCAGATCGAGATTGCCCTTTTCCATGTGATCGATCAAACGACCGGGAGTGGCAATGATGACATCCGGCTTGCTGCCGAGACCCTCGACCTGGTGGCCGTAACCCACACCCCCGTGCAGTAGGACGACGTTCAGGCCCTTATAAAACCCGAAGAGATTCATCTGGTCCTCCACCTGTGCTGCCAGCTCACGGGTAGGCTCAAGGATGAGCACCTGTGCCTGAGTGCCCGGCTTTAACTGGCTGAGGATGGGGAGGGAGAATGCAGCGGTCTTACCGGTGCCCGTCTGGGAGGCACCAACGATGTCTTTTCCCTCGAGAGCCACAGGAATGGCCTTCGCCTGGATTGTGGTCGGATTTTCGTAACCGGCGCGATCGACGGCTTTTACCACAGGGCGAGAAAGGCCTAATTCATTAAAGGTGGGCATAGTGCCCCGATCAACGGGGAGAAACGCTCCGGTTTCAAGGGGAAATTGCGCGGAGGTGTGGCGAGCAGTTATCGGGAACGCCCCAGCCGTTTCAGCTCACCTAAACGGTAGGTGCGCGTGCCCAGCAGCCCGGCAAAGTAAAAGGCACAGCCGATGCCGCTAACCGTCGACAGAAAGAGCACTCGCACGACGAAGGTCTGCTCAGGATCGACCCAATGGCTGAACTGCTGCGTCAGGAACCAGACGACCAATCCCATCAAGCCAGCGATGATCAGCATGCGCAGCTGCCGGAAAGCACTGGCGCGAGTGAATGAAAGAGCGCCGAGGCGTTTCAGCCCGACCCATAGGATGGCAGTATTCAGCCACCCGGCTATAGAGGTGGCCAGAGCACAACCGACCACTCCATAGAGGCGAAAGAGCGGCCAGCAAAGAGCGGTATTCACAATCATCGTCACCACGGTGATCTTCATCGGCGTTTTCGTATCCTCGCGAGCGAAGTAGCCGGTTTGCAGGACCTTTGTCAGCAGATAAGCCGGGGTCCCGAGGGCAAAGGCGAAGAGCACTTTCCCCATCTCGCGCGCCTGAGCGGCGGTGGTTTCCCCACCCTCGAAGATGCCCACCATAATCGCCTCCGGGATCACCAGCATGGCAGCCGTCGCAGGTAGACCGAGGAGAAGGGCGATCTCGATCCCGCCGAGGAGCTTGTCCCGCGCGCCGGTGAGATCCTTTTCGCCAAAACAGCGCGAGAGCTCAGCCAGCAGGACAGAGCTAGCAGCGATCCCCACCACTCCGAGCGGGAACTGATTGATCCGATCCGCGTTGTAGAGCGCGATCTGCCCGCCTTCGGATGTCGAGGCGAAGGCTCGGCTGACCAGCAGATTGGTCTGTTGCACAGCAGCGCTCATGAGGCCCGGCAGCATGAGAAAGGCGAGTCTCTTTGTGTCCGCATCCCATCTCGGCAGAACCGGGCGCAGGGCTGCCCCATTTCTCAGGGCAGCGATTAACACCAGCAGAAACTGAGCGACACCGCCAATGAGCACGGCCCAGCTGAGGACGTGCAGCGGATCGTCAAAGAGCGGCACGAAGATCAGGAGCGCAGCGAGAAAGACGAAGTTGAGCAACGCATAGGCGAAAGCCGGCACTCCAAAAATGCGGCGAGCATTGAGGATACTGGAGAGGCCAGCTACGAGGCAGATAAAAAAGAGATACCCCACGGTGATGCGCGAGGCGGTGATCGCTGGCTCTAACCGACCATCGTCGCTATATCCAGGATTCAGAAAATCGACTACTGGCGCCATGAAGGCAAAGAGCAGAGCGAAAATGATCAGGAGGATCAGTGCGACCAGCGAGAGAATCTTCCTGGCAAAAGAATCGGCGACTTCCTCCCCCTCACCCGTGAGTCGACGTCCATACATGGGGACAAAGGCGCTGTTGAAAGCGCCCTCTCCGAAGACACGCCGAAACAGATTGGGCAGACTGAAAGCCGCGACCCACACGTCGCCCATTCCCCCGCCTCCCAGATGAACAGCGATCAGCTTATCCCGGACCAATCCCAACACACGGCTGAGCGCCGTGAAGCCTCCGACAGTAAAAATAGAGCGGATCATGAAGGAAATGCAGGGAGAAAACGGAAACGGAACGAGCCGTCTTTCACAGAAAGCGTTCGCTGATCCCCTTAGCAAGGAAACCGACTCATCGCAACCGATGGGTGCATGCCGGTGCCTGACATCCGCGAGAGCTGCTTTGTGTGTAAGCGCCCGCCAGAATTACCCCACTGGGGGACCGCTAGCACCCTTTCGTCTGTCCGTTATTGGGAAAGTAAAAGGAAACCAGCGATCAAGAGAACGATGGGACAACGAGATCGATTCGTCGCACTGGCGCGAATGCTACTTTTATCGGGAACAGCTCACACCATCGTCAGAGTGGTGAGCACCTAGGCCGTTGGCGCGTCAAGATCCTCGAAAAAGAGCTTCTTCGTCATGATGCAAAGCCTATTCTACCTCGCGTCGATTGCGCTGTTTGGTATGAGGAGAAAATCGCCAAGTGGAAATCAGATTTCCAAGAGGGATTGACCGTTACCTTGTAGGCGTGGGCGAGGCTTTTTCACAGGGCTTCCCCTCCATCGCATCACCGCGGCGCCTCCCCCCCATTTCCATCTACTGAAATCGGTTGACGTGAGTAACTCCCGTCCCTTTTCTTCTCCGCATGACTTTCCTCTCTCAAACGCCTCCCGCTGAACTCTCAGGTGACGAAATTGCCCTTGCTGCCAGCGAATTGCTAGATGAGTCGATTTCTGCCGATGCAAAGGCTGGTTTCCTGACCCACTTGGCCCAACGCGGAGAAACAGCGAGCGAAATCGCAGGCTTCGTGAAAGCGTTCCTCAAACACGCCGTCGATCCGAAGTTTAGTAACGACTCCGCTAGTAAACCCCTCTTGGACGTCTGCGGGACAGGCGGCGACAAGCTGGACCTTTTCAACGTTTCGACGACTGCTGTTTTTGTTCTTGCCGCAGCAGGCTCAGCCGTAGTTAAACACGGAAACCGCGGCATCACATCCAAGAGCGGAGGTGCTGATGTCCTCGAGTCACTGGGGATTGACATCGCGATGTCTCCCACGGAATTCAGTGAATGCGTTCGTGAAATTGGAGCCGGCTTCCTCTTTGCCCAAAAATACCACCCTGCGTTCAAAGCAATAGCACCCGTGAGAACGAAACTGGCCGAAAGCGGACAGAGAACCTTATTTAACCTCGTCGGCCCACTTCTGAATCCCTGCCGTCCAGAGCATCAGGTGATCGGTGTGTTTGATGAAAGCCTGGGGGCTCATTTCGCCCAGATCTTGGCAGCGCTTGGCAGAAAACGCGCACTTGTCGTTCACGGCAAAACCCCTGACGGAAGAGGCATGGATGAGCTTTCCTCCTGTGGACCAAATCTCATCTGGCAGGTAGTTGAGGGCAAAGCCTCGCCCGAGCCGGAAACTTTTGATCCTCTATCTCTCGACATAGCGCCTCACAATATCGATCAACTAACGGGAGGCGAGGCGTCAGAAAATGCAGCGATCACAATGTCGATCCTTCAGGGGGGCGAAAAAGGTCCCAAACAAGACATAGTCGCCTTAAACGTCGGCGCTGGACTAGTCGCAGCCGGACTTGCTGGCACTATCGAGGAAGGCTTCTCACGGGCACTAGATATTTTAGCTAGTGGAGCGGGCTACAAGGTGCTGGAGTCATGGAAAGCATTTTCCGTCAGAAAATAATCTCTCCTGAGCAACGCCTATCGCACCCTATCGTATTCTGGGTTTACGCACTTTTCACCCCATCGATGCAAAACCGCCTTAAGCCCCGTATCTGACTCAGGTTCCTGTCCTCGGTCCCCAGTTTTTGCTATCCAGTTTTCTAACAATTGCCGGTGTTGCTTCAGCACCTTAGTGAATCTAGGATCGTCAGCCAGGTTGCGAATCTCATGCGGATCACTGCTTAGGTCATACAGCTCCTCCTCAGGCCGGTCATCCCCATAGAATGCCAACTGGTCTTCGTTCATCTTTCCCGCTTTACGATACTCCTGAATGACCACGCTAAAGTCACGCGAATCACGGTAGTTCGGCTGCATATAAGGCCGGTCCACGAGGTAGTTTCGAAGATATTTAAAACGGGGCGTAACAACAGCTCGGATCTTGTCGATGGTATAATCAGCTCGATCACGCGCGGCGATAACGAAATCTCGTGGCTGATAATCATCAGAAAACACGTCGCGCCCCTCCATCTCTATGGGCACAGGCAGGCCTGCTGCGCCCAAGCTTGTAGCAGTAACATCAATACCGCTGACTAAATCATCGCGCACCTTTCCGGCAGGAATTCCCGGTCCAGTAACGATCAAGGGCATGCGGATGCCGCCCTCATAGATAAACTGTTTGTGCCTATGCATAACATACCCATGATCGCTAAACAGGAAGATGACCGTATTGTCATAGACCCCGTCGTCCTTAAGCTTCTTCACAATCTGACCTACCTGACTATCGGTTACTAACAAGCAGTCATAGTGATTTGCTATTTGCTCACGCACTTCCGGTATATCGGGATAGTAAGGCGGCACGGAAACGGTTGCACGATCGGTAGTTTTTGTGACCAAATGTTTACTCCACGGCATAAGATTGAGCTTCCCTCCCCCGAGCTGCAACTGGCCAAAGAATGGCTGCCCCTCCGCTTTCTCCGCCAGAGATGCCCCAGACAGAAATCGATCTGGCGCCCACGCTCGGCGATAGAACACGTCGTCATACCAATCGGCAAGATCGTGCACAAAGTTGTAGTCATCTTTGCCTCCTTCGTTGAATGTCCACCACCCAGCGCCACGAAAACGAATCGGCAGCGGAATGACATCTTCGGCTAGGAAGTTAAGATCAGGTGGGGAAAATGTCTTACCGCGGAAACTCTTACGACTAGAGCGATGGTTATGAGCCCCGATCGTCGTTTGCATCATTCCTGTAGCAATTGCTGAGCGCGTCGTCGAGCAGATTCCTGATGGAACATAGAAGCGATCAAATCTAGTGCCCTCAGCGGCAAGCGCATCGATATTCGGCGTCTGGATGACTTTGTCACCGTAACAACTGAACCAGCCACTTACGTCCTCTAAATAGAGCCAAAGCACATTCCTTTTCGGATTCTCGGCGTGCAAAACTCCGAAAAACATCGAGATCAACGAGAACAAAAGTAAGCCATTCCTCATAGGTAGGAAAAGAAACCGCGCAGGAACCACAATCAACAGATGAAATTTCATAATCGCGCTAGTAGTCATCTAATTGGTGAGCAACAATACGTCTCGAACCGGATTAGGCTGAGCAAGTAATGTTTGATAAGGATCATAGTGACGATTGGGAAACAGAACTCGGCCTTTCTCCTATGGTCATTCGGCTAGAAAATGATCCTGCGAGAATCACTTCACTAATTCATGAGCTCCCCATAAAGAGCAGCCTCTTTCGCTGTGCACGTTCCCTCTACAGCACCTCTGCGAGGCTACCTTCGTTTGTATTCGACGGCGGTAATTTGCGGGCGACTGGTGATACCCATGGCTTCGAAGTAGAAACCGATGACTGGGATGAAATTTATCTCTACGAGGAACCTTCCACATCAGATCCTGGGCTAGCCCTCGAAATCTCTGATACAAAAGGGCGAGGATCTATAAAGTTGCTACTCGACCGCGAAAAAAAGGCCCAGTGCCTAGCCCTGAGCGCGCCACTTCAGATCGAAACGCTCGATGGATGGGCCAACATCCATGTAAGAAAAACAGAGGCACCATTCAGCTACAGTAGCCCTTTCACAAAAAACGATCCCGACATCGCGACGCTGCTCAGAGATATTCATGAAGAAGCCGACGAAAGTAATGTGACCTTGAGCATGGTCCTTATGGGTGAGACACAATCAGTTTGGGACACCTTTTGCCCCTGGGCTCTACACGACCAAAACCGACTCACGTTCGGCACGAAAGATCGATGCTTTATAATCGATCCACTCTGCTACCGTTCATTCTATGCGACCATTCGAGGGAACCGCAGGGTGTCTACTTTCTACACGAAAGGAATCATCAGTCGATTCTCTATTGTTGAGCCCGGAGGCGTAAGGCTGGAGAGCATCTCGAGGGCTACCAAGCCATCGGGATAGCATTCTACTATTGAGCTATCAAGGCTCTTAAAGGAAGCCGAGCACGGCCTGCTATACAAACCGACCTGTGATCTAGGCTTCTTAGTGCAAGAACTCGAGACTCCGATATCGGTCGCGTTTAAGGATCACGCTTGCAGCAAGCTAACGAGCTGCTGCATGGCCTTACCC
>JAHDIL010000079.1 GCA_020630835.1 Verrucomicrobiota bacterium | reverse complement strand
AGACAGCGTGCAGATGAAGTTCAGTGGCGCGGTCCTCATCAATTGAAGACAAAGGAGGTAGGGCCGTTGGCGAGAGCTGGGTAGAATCGCTGGTTAGCGATTCACTATGCAGATTCGTTTCAAGCTCAGCCTGCATCGTGAGTTGTAGAGCATCATTTTCCCCGAAGCTAAGCGGAGCTATGGCAAGGCTGCGTGGAGAAAAGGAGGCGAAAAGCGGAACCTCATCTCCTAAGGGCACTTCTGTAAATCCTTTTTGCCAGATCGGCTCGACGAGGCTGGCGAGTTTGGCGCGATCTGCGATAAGCGCATTCAGCTCGCTAGTTTGCCCCGTAAGGCGTTGCGTGAGTTGTTCTGAGAGGAGACCGGAGAGGTCGATATTTCCCAAGCCTCGCAACCCGAACTGCGCCTGCTGGATAGAAACGGTTGGGCTTAGGTTCGGAGCGAGTGACCAGTCGGAGCGTATAATAGGGTTGGCAGTCCCGTGTAACTGTCCAGAAATGCCCCCGTCCGATTTCAAGGGGAGTTTGAGGAAGCCTGCGTCGAGATCGCCCGCAAGCTGGATTGTTCCGCGGAAGGGGAGGTGGAAGGCAAGCTGGTCTTCCTGACGGCGGAGCGCGATCGCTCCACGTTCTACGTCCCACTGGTAGGATCCATTTTTTATGCGCTTGTGGAGATTTTTCTCCTCTGTGCCGGTGTTTTGGGTTGGCACTTCTTCATTAAGTATACGGGATAGTAGGGCCAAGTCGGCGGATACCTGTAGGGAGATAAATGAAGGGGCGACTTCTGCCGAAGGTGCAGTGGCTAAGGGGGAGCCAGGAGGCGGAGCAAGCTTTAGGGCACCTGGCACAATCCATTTTATTCCGAGCAGGAGTAGGACAGGTAAGGCGCAAAAAGTGAGGGCGAGGAGACGCTTTTTTGTCATTCGTGAAAAATGGGGCGGGTCGGGTTTCCAGACAAGATGTTTACTTTCGGCTGATCCTTCACACAAGAAAAAGCTTTTTCCCTAGTGGAAGCCCTCACCGAGAGTTAGGAGAACTTTCCGGCACGCTCTTGCCTCAGGGCCAGCTTTCGCTCCTTTTCGCTGGTTCCCTGGATAAGCAGTGTGATCTCGCCCTTTACGGGGCCTGGTTCCAATTCTTGCAAGAGGCTGAGAGCTGTTCCGCGGTGGTAAGTCTCAAACTTTTTCGTGAGCTCTCGAGCGACACAGACAGGGTGCTCTGGAGCAAGCTCAGATAGGGCTTTCAGAGTTTTCAGAATGCGGTGCGGCGACTCGAAGAACAAGCTGGTCGCATCGCGCTGAATGGCTTCCTCCAAAAGCCGCTGGCGCTTGCCGGATTTGACAGGCAGGAAGCCACCGAAGTAGAATGCGTGGGTGGGTAATCCTGAACCCGCGAGAGCGGTTATGACTGCGGATGGGCCAGGTATTACTGAGACTGGCACACCGGCATCGATACACGCATTGACCAGTCGGTAACCTGGATCCGAGACAGTGGGGGCGCCTGCATCAGAAAGGAGGGCTATATGGTGACCCTCGCTTGCGCGTTTTGCTAAAAATTCAGCTTTGTCTCCCTCGTTGTGGTCGTTTAGGGAGATCAGTTCCTTGCGCGAGATCTTGCAATGCTGCAGGAGTCGTAGGGAATGTCGCGTATCTTCGCAGGCGAGAAGGTCAGCCTCCTCTAGCACCCGAGTTGCCCGCAACGTGATGTCATCAAGGTTGCCGATCGGTGAGCAAATGATCGACAGCCTGCCGGGTGAGTCTGGAGAGGACCCCATCGTAGTTGTTGAGTCAGCTGGGCTACAGAGACAGCTAGAAGCCGTTGGCGATCTGCGACACCAGACGCTTTGCTGCATCCATCCCTGCTAGAGACAGGGCACTCCGTTCCCCAACCTGGAAGCTTCCTGCCCCTGGGCGGCGCGTATCTCCTGCATCCTCAATGAATTGGATTGTTGTGCCATAAACAGTTCCCTGCCTTGCCCGGATAAAACCCTCTTCTTCGTTGTTCTGCGTCACGGCAGCATCACGTTCTGCCTCTGTGATCGAAGAAGCCGAGCTTTCTGTGATGGGGCTCATTGTTGCTGGATCGACAAGTTTGAAGTCTAACCGTAGGCGCAGGTTCAACTCCCGTGAGCGCAGCGTGTCCGTTCGTGTCGCTCGTAGCTGGGACTTAGTAAAAGAATGAATCGAGCCTACGAGTATGGCGTCACAGTTTCCTTTTGATCCGATACGGTAAGTCCCGTCCCGCTGGATTTCTTTGATCACCGCATTGGTCACTAGGCTAGAAAGGCGCGGCTCTAGGGTCTGATTCGTAAATGGTGGCACATAGATCGTCTGCACGGAACCGTATACGGAAGGCTTAGCGTCTCCAAACTGATAGCCTGCGCAGCTGGAGAGGAGAAGAGCCGAAAAGAGACAAGCCAACGAGGCAAGAGAGGTGGCGAAAGATTGCGTAGCTTTCATGAGAAAAAAGTGCAGCTGGGCGGATGCGCCACCTGATGTCCCAGTGTCCCAACCTCGGAGGGGCTTGCAAGCATTTTTTGAACCCGGTCAACGGCGGCCGACCCTATTCCCCAGATACACCAGCTCCGGATGCTTGGTTGATGGCATCAAGCCGCAGCTGAGCCTTGGCGGCAAGAGGGGAATTGACCGCTTTTACGACCTCACGGTAGTAAACTTTTGCACTCCCTGGTTTACCGTATTTTTCGTAGCTTTGACCCACGGCAAAGAGTTTTTCGATGGAGCGCTCTTCTATACCCGCCAGATCCGCTTTCACCTCTTTCGAACGTTCATCATCTGGGCTGATATTAACGAAATCTAGGCCTGCCTCCATCTGTGCCCTGTCTTCCACGGGGCTGAAGGACTTTTCGGCCGACTGACCGCGTAATTGGAAGATTTTATATTGAGCATCTGAGGCGTATTTCGTCTTAGGGTAGGTGTCGACAACTTTCTGTAGAGTTGCGATCGCCGTCATCTTCTCGCCTTGCTTAGCCTGCACATCACCTATTCGGATCATCGAGAGCGGCGCATACTCCGAGTAGGGGGCTGCTTGACCGATTTGCTGATACATTTCTATGAGCCGGCTTGGCTGCACCGATGCCCCGATCCCGAAGAAACCCTTTTTCTTGCTGCCTTGCAGAGAGTTTGCGATCGCATACTGTCGGGAAATGGCTTCATTGAAATCCGGGCTGTTGCGATGATTGACGATGACTTTTTCGTATTGGTCAAAGGCTTTTGTTGGGTTTCCCTCCTTCTCTGTAATTTGAGCAATGCGGAATTGGGCTCGTGCGGCTGCCTCACTGTTTGGGCTGTCTTTGACGACTCGCTTGTAGAGATCCATTGCTTTTCCAAGGTTTCCGCCATTCTCCGCCTGCACAGCGGCATTTAGCTCTTCGCTGCTGGCGGAAGCGGCTGGCATTGGTGATGCGGCCTCATCACTAGCCGCTGGGGACTCCTTTTTTAAAAGCTTACCCAAAAAGGCATCGGCAGGCTGTGAAATTAGGGACAGAGCCGTGAAAAATAGGAGAGATAAAGAGGAGCGTAGAGCCATGATGTTCGACACGAAGGTGAAAAGGATAATCTAGTTCGTCAAATTGCGCAAGTGGACGGAGCGAGGCCCGGTCACGCTTACGAACGCACTAAGGCGAAAAGACTTAGCGAAATCTTGAGTTTTGTCGGTAAAAACGCTCAGCGAGCTTCGCTATCGCTGCGTGGTCGCGAAGGCGCGCAGCTCGGCAAAATTAGGAGTTCAGCGAAAGGAGACGAAGGCGGGCCTTGTGCACAATAGTATTTTCGCCGCATCGGTGTTTGCCTGGTTTTTCGACGATCGATAAGGTAAGCGCTAGACTGGAACCTATATTTCGGTTATAGGCATATCAAAAGAAGCATGTGCGGAATTCCATGGCTCAAGACATCACTAGCCCTTGCTGCAACATTGTTGTTGCCGATGGTCACCGTTGGCTGTGCATCTCTCTTCGGCAATACGCATTCCGATCAGGTCGCTTCTTTGAAGCGCTACGATACCGACGGGATAGAGGCTCCTGTTTCCCTGCCGGAGTTGCAGCGCGGCAAAGCTGACGTGGGGTTCTCAGCTCCGGATTTTTTGACCCTGCATTCCGGTTTAGTTGTCTCGGGACGTTATTTGAGTGATGACTATCTCAAGAAGCTGGAAACTAGCCGGCAGGCAAGGGACGGGGTGCTTGAGCTCGGCTTTTCCGTGCCGATCGCCACTGGCGGCTCGGGTTTCGGCGCCTGTGCACCGGTGACTGCAGATGGTTATTTTTTAACGGCTGCTCATGTCTTGTCTCATGAGGACTCCTATGTCCTGTATGCCACATCGAATTCCAAACAAACCTATATAGATCATGCCCCAGTGCGGGTTGTTTACTCGAATCGAGCTTGCGACTTCGCTATCCTAAAGGCGAGTATTAGAACCCCGCGCTATTTGAAATTCCGCACGACCCCGCTCGATCCAGATGTCACACTTTTCGCGGGCGGTTGGATTCATGAAAAAGCGGGCGGGCGTTTCCTCAGCATCGAGCCTATTTCTATAGGAGATCCGACAAAAAAAGCTCACAAGGTATTGACCACCATCCCGATGATAAAAGGTGACAGTGGTTCGCCTCTCATCGACAAAAAGGGGCGACTGTGCGGAGTCCTAAGCACCATGCGGTTAGGCGTAGTGATGAAACTCAAGCCCATGTCGACAGCTGTCATGATGGACCCCGCGCAAATTCGAGCCATCATAGCTCAGGATCGTCGTAGGAACAATTAGTCTGAGAGCCCCAGCTATCGAGATAGCGGGGGGGGGAAGAGCGTGTCGACCTCATTCTCAAAGACACAGGCTCATCGCTGTTCCGCTTTCTTTATCGAAATGAATGCAACTCAGGACACCAAGGACCCGCAGGAACCCAAAGAGCCCAGCCCGGAAGATTTTTCTAAGAAGCTGAACGAGTTCTTTCAATCAAACTTTGATTCGGTGCAGTTCTTCCCTTTTGGCGAAACGGGTGAGGAAGAAGCCGATGGCGGCGCAGATGCCGCTGACACGACCGAGGATGAAGCAAAAAAGGATGGGATGGAGGTTATCGATTCTTTTGACCTCCTGCCCAGTCAGGTGAAGGCTCATCTCGATCGATTTGTGATTCGTCAGGATGAAGCAAAAAAGGCGCTTTCTATAGCGGTGTGCGATCACTATAACCATGCCAAGCTTTCGAGGACTGCTGGAACGCTCGGCGATGAGGGATTCGAATTCTCTAAGCAGAACGTTATCTTGGTCGGGCCCACGGGTGTAGGTAAAACCTACCTTGTTAAACATGTCGCCGAGCTCATTGGAGTGCCTTTTGTCAAAGCGGATGCTACAAAGTTCTCCGAAACAGGTTATGTCGGCGCCGATGTAGATGATTTAGTGCGTGAGTTAGTTAACAAAGCCGATGGTAATGTGGAGCTAGCAGAGCACGGCATCATTTACATCGACGAGGTGGACAAGATTGCTACTAGCTCGTCAGCTGGTGGGCGTGATGTCAGCGGACGGGGTGTGCAGTCGACCATGCTTAAACTGATGGAGGAGACTGAGGTGCCGCTGCGCAATCCGCAGGATATGCAGTCGCAGATGCAGGCTATGTTTGAGATGAGCCGTGGGAAAGGGGAGAATAAGACAGCTATTAGCACCAAGCATATCCTCTTCATCGTGAGCGGGGCCTTCTCCGGTATCGAAAAAATTATTGAACGGCGGACCAGACCGGGCTCCATCGGGTTTGGTGGTGCCGATCTCAGCTCTGCTGAGACTGCTAGCTCAGAGGACTTGCAGCTTCTCGCCGAGACACAAGACTTTATCGATTTTGGATTTGAGGCTGAATTCATTGGGCGATTGCCAGTGCGTGTCTTTTGCCAAAACCTGGAGCCCGAAGATCTCTTCGATATCATGAAAAAATCGGAGGGGAGCTTGCTCAAGCAGTATAAATACGAGTTCATGGCTTACGGAATCGAAGCCGACTTCGATGATCAAGCCATTCGGAAGATAGCTGAACAAGCAGCCGAGGAAAAAACTGGGGCCCGAGGCTTGCTCACCGTTTGCGAGAAGCTGCTGCGCTCATTCAAATTTTCTCTGCCAGGGACTAGTATTCAGAGCTTGTTGATCGATGATCACTTAGTTGGCGATCCTGAGAAGGCATTAGATGCTCTATTAGAAAATGCCACAGCGTCTGTAGATACAGCATTTAACCGGAAACTGAACCAGTTCCGCTCTACCTTCTCAGCCGAACACGGTCTGACTCTTTCCTTCACACCAGACGCGATTGACTGGATGGCCAGCCAAGTTAAACAGCTAGAACAGCGTCCTCAGCGTTGGCTCGAGAACCGATTCTCTGAGCTCTCCTTCGGCCTGAAGCTCGTTCAAAAAAGCAGCGGTGAAAAAAACTTTCTGCTCGACCGGCAAGCAGTAGAGGATCCCGATAGGTTCGTATCTAACCTGATCGTGAAGTCCTATCGAGAGACGGAGTCCGTCGAGGGCGAGTAATTTGGTTGCAGCTTTTTAGCCATGCCGAAGGAGCCCGCTACCGCGACTCGCGGCAAAAGAAGAGTCATTCAAATTAGTTCGAATCTCCTTTTGGACCCACTTGAGTGGTTTTTCTGGGCGGGCGAAGGCAGCCTAGTCATGGTTGACTTTGGGATACCGCGCAGCCCTACTCTAACCCGATTCATGCGGATATAGATCACAACTAAGCTCTCGTTGATAGCAATAGGATAGAGCTTTGGCCTAAGTTAGATCGATTTACTCGCTTCTTGCATAGCCTTCTTGTCGAGCCGTAGTCCTTGGATTCTGGCCAGTATCCAGCGTGAAAAGCGCTTGCAGGGTCGTGGGCATGCTTGTTAGCTCTACTCGGCGCCTAGTAAGTCTGTGAGGCCGCTTTTTCATCTATGTCTTCAGAAGAACCTGAACCTGCTGCGGAAAACGCGGACCCTGCACGGCCGGAACGCTCTCCCAAGCGCACGGCTTTTCTTAAACGCTTTTTGAGCACGAGTATCCTCATAGCTGGGCTAGTTGTGACGGTTGGCAGCGGCCAAAACTGGCTTATGGGGGTGGTGCTCATCCTGGTGTCGTTGGCGGCAATCACTGAATACCAGACTCTAACGCGACTTTTTTCCCTCCATTCCAAGCGCAAGTTTAGGACGTTTCGTATCCATGGTTTTCTTGTGACTCTCGGCTTTACCGTAATGGCCTTCTCGCCCCTATTCGGGTGGGAATCGCTTGTGGTCTGGGGACAACCAAGTTTATGGATCGCCATCTTTATCATTTCATGGATGGCATGGCGCATCCGTTGGAAGCTGGATGGGGAGAATACCTTTTTCGAGCTGGCGATGGGGGTGTTTGGCTTTGTATACTGTGTGGTCCTC
>JAHDIL010000078.1:6388-7472 GCA_020630835.1 Verrucomicrobiota bacterium | reverse complement strand
TTTCTCCTCATTAGTTACGCAGCAAAGACTGCGCCATCCCTCAAAATGCGGGCTACAGAGGCGCTCAGCAAGGAGAAAACGCGGATGTTTGCGGACCCCTTACCGTATATCAGTAGCTTAGGCGATACCGTGATAGGTGCCGTGTAGCTGTCAATGGAGCCTGCGCCGAACCCGCATGTTCCTGTGCGATATGAGGCTATAGTGACGCTATTAGAGGGATTCGCTGCACCACTTAGCGATTTCTTGGAAGCCTATCCGGTTGCCGAGTCGTCGAATCATAGGTGGAGGACAAGAGGCCTACTCAACCCTGTTTTGTAGAGAACAGCCAAAGCTTGGCGGCAGTCCATAGCCTGTGGGCCTATTTGACGTTTCGAGGCTATGCTTCAGTCTTGAAGTTTGATCGGGCCTGGGTGGTTGTTTTCCATCGCTTTCCTTGCCGCTCCTGGCATTTCGGCATGTGGATTGTTTTCACCCAATACCGGTCCAGGAGGAATGATTTTTCCATTTTCGATCTGTGGGGGACTATGCCGGTTTGGCGTCGGGTTGGTGGGAATGCTATCACCAGTCTGTTCAATCCAGTCAGCAAGCTGTTTCCGTGCTTGCGCAAGGACTTCGGCATAGTTCGAATGATCAGCCAGATTCGTAAGCTGGTCAGGATCCTTGCTTAGCTGGTATAGTTCTTCGGGAGGGCAAGGGTTGGCGAAGACCTGCAGCTGCTGCGGTGTGGTCTCTCCCTTCGCGTGCGCCATCCACAGCTCGCTTCCGGCGGGATAGAAATTGTCGGATTCTTTGCTTAGGTTAGGTTGGTTGGGGTAACTGTTCTTGATGTAGGCGAAGTCATCGAAGCGAACCAGCCGAGAGTGATTCTTGTAGACGTGCCAATTTTGCTCGGCAAAAATGAGCTCGCGTATTTGCAACTCCGGATCTTTGAGAATCGGTATAAAACTTCGACCTTGAATAGTGTCAGGTTGCTCGATACCAGCCAGCTCTAGGCAAGTAGCACTCAAGTCGATCGAACTAATTAGGCTCTTTGAGACGGATGGCTCTTTAATCACCTGAGGGTAATGCACGATCCATGGCGTCT
>JAHDIL010000078.1:0-6378 GCA_020630835.1 Verrucomicrobiota bacterium | reverse complement strand
ATACAGTCGCGCTTTGGATCGCGGGAAAGGACGCCCGTTGTCCGCAGCGATCACGATTATCGTATTTTCAAGCACGTTCTGTCGCCTTAATTCTGCCGTCACTAGCCCAATGAAGTGATCAAAACGGCTCACTTCGTGGTAGTAACTTTTGAGATCATCGCGGGTAACCACCGTATCCACCAAGTAGGGAGGCACCACCACATCTGCTGCGTCATACAGCGGGGCATAGTCACTTTGCTGCCAGGGTCTATGGGCATCCACTGATGCGAACCAAAAGAAAAAGGGTTTATCCTTAGGCCGGTTCCGAACGTGATCTACCCAGTCATCTGATTTCCCCGGTCCGCCCCCTTTGGTGATGCGATCAAAGGCGCGATCCCTTGAACCAATCATATGGTTCTTGCCTGAGAGCACCGTGTAGTAACCTGCCTCGCGCAGTAGCTCTGGGAAGCGCGTCTGTGAGTCGGGCAATTTTGTGTGCAACTCAGGAGCTCCCGTGTTGTGGGGGTAGCGTCCGCTTAGGATACTGCAGCGGCTGGGACTGCAGCTGCTAATCGTGAGATAAGCATTGTCGAAGCGCATGCCGCTTGCTGCCAAGGCGTCCGTATGAGGTGTCTTGATCGTTGGGTGACCGTAACAGCCAAAATCTTCCTGCGATATATCGTCGGCAATAAAAAAAACAATATTCGGCTTGTCTGCGGCTTGTATCAGGCCTGCAAGTCCAAGAAGTATGAACAAAGTTTGGGGGAGGGGGAACCGTCTCATGTTGTGTTGTAGTATTAAGCGAATTCAATAGGTCGATAACCGTGCTTTTATCTCGATGACAAGCTTCTGACGCGCAGGGCTACCGAAGATCGCAGACTGCGTTGGAAATCTCAAGGTCTGCTAGAGAACGATCGCGCCAGAGCAGCTGCGCAATAATGGAATGGCTTTGCTAAGAATAGGAGATTGTTAGTAGATGGGGCGGTATCTCAGACGAGGCAGCTTTTCTTTTGCAAGCCTGATCTAGCATCGCGTTTCGATACGTTCTTCCTCAGCATCTCGATGACGCTCAACGCGCTTGAGGTAGGGCCGGTTAAGCGGCGGGCGCTGATTTCGAAAATGATCCTTGAAGCGCAAGGCGGGTATAGTAAAGGCTATGGCAGTCCGATTAATCCAACGGGAGAGTTAGCATGAAGCGATTTTATTTTGCCTTAATGGCGATAAGTGTGATGGGGGCTGTGATGCCTAAAGCTGCCGAACCATTGTCGGTGTTGTTCATTACAGGGGTCGACACACATGGATGGGGTGTGCACGATCACAATCCAAGCACCGCGGCGCTGTCAGAATCGCTCCAGAAAGCGATGGGCGAGGCTGTTCAAATCAAGGTAGTGCGAAACTCTTGGCCTACAGAGGATGACTTCTCGAAGGCCGATGTCTGTGTCGTTTACTCCGATGGCTGGGGGCGCAGTGTTATCAAGGGTGCGGAGCGAACTGGGCAGATCGAACGCTTCATGAATGGGGGCAAGGGGGTCTTGCGGATTCATTGGGCCACGGGGAGCGACCCGGCTGACAATAAGCCCCATAGGGCATTGTTCGGCGGAAACATGGAAAACGGCTACTCCGTGCACTCCACTCTATGGCATCAAAAGTTTGCTCTCGGGGAACATCCGATCACATCCGGCATGAAGCCCTTTGAGCTCGTCGATGAGTGCTACTTCTTCATGCATTGGTGGGACAAAGAAAGGACCGGGGTAGCGGATATCCTGAGTGCCAAGCCGGGTCCGACATTCAAGGCTGGTTCTGTGACGCCTAAGGCACGAGAGTCCTTGCAACGAGACGAAGCGCAGACGGTGGCCTGGGCTTTCACCCGACCCGAGGGCGGGCGGGCGTTCTCCTACACTGGTGGCCACTTCCACTGGGATTGGGCCAACGACAATGCGCGGAAGATGATTCTGAATGCGATCACGTGGGCAGGGGGACGCGAGGTGCCCGAAGACGGAGTGAATAGTCCCCGCCCCACGGCCGAGCGTCTCCTGACGTTCATGACGGAGGCTCAGAAGAAGAAAAACCCTGGCTGGACTGCCGAAGCCTTGCAGCCTCTGTTGGAGCAGCTGAACCAACCGGGGGAGAAAATCGACTGGCGACGGCCACCATTCAAGTGAGCAACACCCAATTCTCTACAGCAAAAAATGCGCAACTTCTGGACGCTTATGTCGCGATGTTAACGTTTTGTTTCTAGTCCGAGATTCTCACCTAGCCAACGCAATAACTGCTTCTCCTCATCAAATGAGGTGGTTTGACCGGTCTCGAGCTCGGTAACGACTATTGGGAAGCTAGAGCTGTCGAGCTCGCTACATAGCGCCCGCAACTGAGTCTGGTGCCACTCCCAAAACATCTTTTTATCGTTGAAATAGTCCTCCCCAAAAAAGCGCGTTTCTCTACCATCGCGAAAACGAATGCTAAACCTATATTGGTAGCCACTCATTGATCTGCCGAACGGTCTTGATTGTTGCTGCGAGCGTCACGGCTAGCACTGGCGGGGGAGGGGTGTTGGACGGTCATGGTGATCGAAGTGGCAGGTGAGTAGTTCCCCGCTTTTCTTGGGGCATCCCTGTCTTCACCAAGCGCTAGGAATGGCTACTCGGTCTCGACGGACGCGGAGGCGACTTTGGTTGATGCCGGTTGGGACTCAGTTGTCTCGGTAGCCGTCTCCTCAGAATCTCCCTTATTTTTCCTGCAGTGCTCTTTCGTATCATCATCTAACAGACCGACAAGCATGAAGACTCCGAGGGGAAGGAAGAGCGAGGGTAAGTAAACACCTGTAAGGCATATGCCTGCTATCCATGACCAATACGCGCCCCTTCGCAACGCCCGAATCACTAACTCGATAAACACCACCAAGCCAACACTCACCAAAATCATCAAGAGGCTGCTGAATACGATGACAAGTGTATCCGCAGTCCCGTCATTCATCGGGGCGAAAAACATGAGCCAAGTAAAAATGAGAGCGAGGGCTCCATAAATGACGGAGCTGATACGCAGAGGAATCGTTACATACTGTAGTTTTTTAGGCATTAATTTTGTCCTCAAGTTTAGGGCTAAGAGCAGGGGCGAATCGGTAGCTGGCGGCTCTGTCTTACTACGTTACATACGGCTAGGGATGGGTGAAATATAGGAAAATTATATGCTGTCCGCACGGTTTTCCCCATTGTTTCAGCTGAAATGTGCCATGAGCCCAATGGCACCGAGCAGGGCAAGAGGGAACGCAGTCAAATCCGTGCGAGCCTTGGAGTAGGGGCTGATGCCTACGATCAGGTCCTCGAGGAGTCGCGAGACGCGAAAAATTCAGCGTGACGCTTTGCCAGCGACCTTCTTAGAATAATCAGGTAAGCGATATTCCAAACGGCTCCGAAGAGGGCCGAAATTACCAAGGTCGGATAGACCCCGTAGCAATTGATCAGGAATAAACGTGTTCGGTGCTGCTCGACCCGTAGTAATCGAAGAATGAGCATGAATGAGGCAATATTTAAGATCAAAAGCACGGTTCGTATACCCCAGCCTCAACTGCTGAGCGGATGCATCTCCATGTGACCAATGGTTACCCAATATAGAATCCAATGAGGGTATGATATGGAGATTGGGAGCCAGATTGTGGTGAGGTGAAATACTGGAAATGTCGCAGCAGAAACAAGCCTGTTCTGCAGTTTAGCCCGCTTTGTGAGATCGTTGCTTTTCGATCTGCCAACCGAGTCGGTCTGTGCCTGAACTGGCGCGTTCTCGGGCTCTTGAAGTGATGGTTCAATTGGCATAGCGAATTCGACTCGAGACGGCTTAGGCGTTACTCTCGGCCTCTTCCGTATGCCCAGCATTTGTTGAAACACAAAAGGCCTTCAGCTCCCTTGTTTATACAATAAACATCATCGCCATGAAAAGAATTATGAGCGAGCTTGGCGTTTTGGCCTAGCAGCCTTGGCTAAGGCCAATAGGCTAGGGACTATTGCTCAAAACTATTTTTTGGGCTCTTCTTTCGGCTGTGGGTTTGCCGCTTTGATCAAGGGCTCAAATCGACGACGCATTTCGTCTGTTTTACCGATTAAGAAGTAGGCATCGTATTCGAAGATCATACCGGGGCGGAATCCAAATGTCGTAATGGGAGCCAGATAGGAGCAATCCGAATTTGCCCCTCCACGAAATCGGTAACAGGTAATCTGACTCGCGGACGGGACGCAAACGCCGACACCCTCACCCTTCTCATCCACAAATGCCGCCCAGCTCTCGGGGATATCGAAATACTCGTTCTTTTGACCTGGCTGTTTGGTTGAAAGCGCCTCCTCAGTCCATGGCGATGAGCCTTCATAAAACACCAAATCGGAGAGAGATGAATCGAGAAACACCGCAGGCATTTCCTGATGGCGCGGCGCATGTGTCTCGTCCCCTTCATAGGTCATACGGAATTTCACATGAACAAGATCATCTTTCAGCACGATCCACTGCTCTAGGGTGAAGTCGTCGAGCTCTTCGCCTGTGGCCCAATGGAGAGGAATAGACTTGGCGTAGAGCTTGTCCGTATCGACGTCGATCTGCAACAACTGTGGAATGGCATTTTTGTAATCTCCTCCCTGCACAGGATTGAGACACCATGGCTTGTCGACCCACTTCGATCCGTCTGCGTCTCCGTAGTAGGACTGCTGGATGAGTCTCCCTCGATCATAGTAGTTGAGGAGGTTCTCTTCTGATCCGGACCGAGAAAGAAATCCGATGCCAGCTCCAGCACTCTTGATCACCCCCAGACGAAGTTCTCCATTCTCTAGAAAAACCCAATCCGAATCCTCAACTCCGGGAGCCTTGTCGGCGGCAAACGCACCCAAAGCAGCACCTGCAAACAAAGAGAGGGCTGCGATCATAGATTTATCACTACGTAGCATCATGGGATGGATTTTGGGAGAGTCTGTTTCTGAGCTAAACTAACAAGGCATGTCAGCTCGTGAGGGAATCCTAGCTTACATTTTTAGGATTTTCGTTAATCTGGTGGTGTCAACACCACCAGCGAGGCGAGCGCGGTAGTGCTAGCTCAGCATGGACATAGATCTGAACTTATTCAAGTCGCCTGTGGATGAAATCCTAAAAAGGAAAAGACCAGCTGGAGCCAGCTGCAAGAGAATGACCGTCCGTGGAGCGAAAGGCTAAGCGAAAATTCTGAGCCTATGAGCAAGATCTACAATCTTGACCCCGCGCAAGTGGCTTTCTCATTTCATTGCGTGGGTTGATGGCAATCGATGTCCGCAGTAGACGCAATTGGGCTTGGCGGTGCTTGCCTTCTGTCCGCAGTGCGGGCAATCAATCAACTCGGCACCAATTTTGCCGTCTACAGTTCCATCTCTAGCATCAACCTCAAGGATCTTCGCCTTCAGGTGTTCGTCGGTAAACCCCAGATGATCACGCAAGAGTTCCCACATCGCCTGGCAGGCTAGTGTTAGTTCTTCAAGTTCTTGTTTTGTGTTATTCTTCCTCGCTGAAAGCCTATCGACTTTGCTTGACGCAAGCTCCGCCGCACTTTTTGCTTTCTCGATCTGAAAATGTTGAAGGACGTCCCACGCTAAATTCATAATGGAGTGATCGTAGCTTTAGTAACCGCTTGAGGCGACTACAATAAGATCATAGTTTTGTAGCGAGCGTCCTATGTTTGCCAGTAGCTATCGGCGTTGCCCTTTCAACTACAGATGCAGGTTTGTAACAGCGAAAATCATTTTGAGTCAGAGCGGGTAGTCGCTTGTCCAGCGCCCTCGTGTTCGGGTTTGTTTATACATGCAGCGATCTTCTCCTTCACACGGCTCCATTCTCGCTTGATTCGTCTTTGCAGTATGTTGAAGCGTTAAAAAATCAACAAACGAACGCTTCCGAACTCTCATCACCAAGGGGCGTTGCTGCGGCTACTCTTGTTTCTTGCCTTCTTGCTCCCAGGATCCTATCATACAACTGTTCACCACAAATGAAATCGATCTCCAGACGCCATCTTCTCGCCGGACTCGGTTCGGTGGCCGCCGGCTCCCTTGTAGGAGCCGAAGTTGCTTCACCCACTGCGCGCAAAGGGCGAATCAAACAGGTCATCGCAGCCTGGCCTTTCATGAAAGGCACGGGCTGGACGCACAAAGACCTCATCGGCTACGCCCAATCTCTCGGAGTCGCCGGGGTTGAACTCTTCTCAGCTGAAGAGCTCCCGCTCCTTAAGGGGACGGGACTCGTTTGCGGAGCGACCAAATCCCATTCCTTCGTCCGGGGCATGAACAACAAGGGACACCATCCTGAGGTCTTTGCCATTCTGGAGAAAACCATCGAGGCGACCGGCGCGGCCGGCTTTCCCAATGTCATGACTTTCACTGGCATGACGGATACTTCTAT
>JAHDIL010000077.1 GCA_020630835.1 Verrucomicrobiota bacterium | reverse complement strand
GGGATGCACGGATTTTTCCAAGCAGGTTTCCAACTACGATACCGACGTTTTTTCTGCGATCTTTGATGAGTTGGAGAAGCTCAGTGGTAAACGGTATTGCTCCACGATGCCAGAAGGCGGCCGAAGAAACGATTTGAGCCAACAGGAACAGGAGGATATCGCCTTTCGAGTCATAGGCGACCACATTCGAACCGTCAGCTTCTCTATAGCGGATGGTATTGAGCCTGGGAACGGAGGCCGCAACTACGTCATTCGCAACATTCTTCGCCGTGCGGTGCGCTTTGGCCGCATCCTCGGTTTCGGGGCCGACGAGCCGTTCCTCCATAGGCTGGTGCCTGTGCTGGTGCGCGAGTTTGGCGATAGTTTCCCTGAGATAAAACAGCGTCAGGATAAGATTGAGGAAACCTTGCGCAATGAAGAGACTCAATTTAACCGCACTCTTGATCGGGGGCTCAAACTCTTCGAGGAAGCGGCCGCTAGCTTGGGAGAGTCTGAGCCCTTTCCAGCTGCGACTGTCGTCAAGCTCTGGGAAACCTTCGGATTCCCCACCGATCTCACCGCGCTGTTGCTTGATGAGAAAGCTATCGCTACAGACCCTAAAGAGGTGGAGCGTCTTGTTGCCGTGCACAAAGGCACCGGCTCTGACGGGAAAGACAGCACGGTCGTTGCCGCTCTCGATTTTCAGTCCGAGGTGATAACTGAGTTCGTTGGTTTTGAGAAAGATGAATGTCAGTCAGAGGTGCTTGAGTTGATCACTCAGGATGGGAATACTTATGCCATTGTCGACAAGAGTCCTTTCTACATCGAGAAAGGTGGCCAGCAGGGAGATCGTGGTGAACTGGAGGTCAATGGTGAGTGTTACCCTGTCGATAAAGCCATTGGGGTAGGGGAGGCTGCCGCCCTTCTTCTCGGCACGGCGACCGAGGCTCTTGCGCTAGGCACCGTGACGCTGCGAGTCGACACGGACTACCGTCGCGAGATCGAAAAACACCATACCGCCACTCATCTTTTCCATTGGGCGCTGCACGAGGAAGTCTCGTCTGATGCCACCCAACAGGGTTCGCTTGTGGCACCGGATCGATTGCGTTTCGATTTTAATTCGAAGGCCCTGAACGCGGATCAGATAGCTAAGATTGAGAACCTGGTTAATGGATGCATTATCTCGGACGACAAGGTCCATTGTGTCGAAGTCGACCATGCTGAAATCCGCGATAACGAAGATATCATGCAGTTCTTCGGAGATAAATATGGAGATCGCGTGCGTGTCGTTCAGATCGGAGGGAATGAAAGTAAATTCGATGGCTATTCTATGGAGCTGTGTGGTGGCACGCACATACCTAACACTGGTGCATTAGGATATTTTAAAGTGAAGACCGAGGGTGCCGTCTCAGCCGGTATCCGTCGGGTAGAGGCCGTGTGTGGCGATGCTGCACGCCGTTGGCTGCGAGACTCTGCCGAGGAGGCTTTTGCTACTTCCGCAGAGTTACATTCTCGCTACAGCCAGAAAGCTGAAGCCCTGGCCAAGATGGGAGGAGAAAGCGAATCTCTCGCAGAGTTGGGTGCCGATCGCGAGCAGCTGCATGAGTATTTGGACGCTGGCGAATTGGCGAAAGTAGATCTTCTTCTCGCAGGACTTCAGGAGGCGAATAGCGAGGCTAAGAAAGCTATTGCTACCATTGACAAGAAGGCCAAAAAGCTTGCTGCTGGAGCGGCTGCCAAGCTGGCAGGGGAGTGGTATGAGGAGAATTTAGCCGAAGGAGATCAAACTGGCGGAGCCTTCCTGATTGAGGACGCTCAGAGTCCTAGCTTGCTGCAGGAGATTCTTAACCAGTGTAAGTCACGATCTTATCCCGCTGCCGTCGCCGTCGGTGTTTACGTTGAAGGCGCCTTGCATTTTGGAGCGATCGTTCCCGACTCGTTGACGGGCAGCGTAAACGCCGGAGAAATTGTTCGTGCTGCGCTTACCCACATTGGTGGCAAAGGCGGCGGTAAGCCTAATATGGCTCGAGGTGCTGCGAACGATGTGAGCTTGGAGCAGGCGCGTGAGGGGGTTGGACTTGCCCAGGGGATGCTAGCATAATTGCGGCACGTGGCGGTAGAACTTGGCGTGTTGGCTGTAGCGTAGACGAGACAACGGGGCGCGTGCCCAGGGGAATCTAGGGTCTGACTTTCGTGATCCTCTCGCTCCTATTGTTTAGAGGGATTGGGTCTAAGCTAGACGGTCCTTTTGGACAGCGGTCTGTTTTACGAAAGCGAGCATTCATGGATATTTCCTCTCTGGCCAAAGCCAAGAGGAGCGCTTGTTTATCACAGCTTGCTGTTTTCAGAGAGAGCGCTCTTCTTTGGTTAGCTCACACGCTTGAGCAACCAAGGATAAACCTGTTTGGAATGCCACTGGCAGACGAGTAGATCTCCGCTACTCGTTACGCAGACATCATGACAGTGAGTGAATGGGGAGCGTGCTACTGCTTTGATCCGTGATTCGGGCTTCTCAGCGTCAGGTAGCGTCGCCCCTGGCGCAGAAATAAGCTTATTGTCCTTGTCTAGGATTAGCACAGAGGAAGTATTTAAGGTGGTGAGAAAAATGTGCTCGCCTGCAATCACTGGCCTATTAACGAGGCAACCCGGGAAGTGATAGCTTTCGATAAATTTTCCCTGTAAGTCAAAACGTAGCAGCCGATTCATCTGGCGAGAAGAGACGAGAAGGCTCGGCTCGCCTTGGCTAGTTCTGCTGTCTACGACAACACCGTGAGCGTTTTTGATTAATTGCTCATCGGGGACGTTTTGCTCGGGGCCACCAAAGTGGAACTCATACTCCCCCTGAGCACTATATTTCAGAATGGTGTCGGAGCCATAACCATCGGCAACATAGAAACCACCATCGGGAGCAACGCAGGTCTCAGTTGGATTAAACGCCCACTCCGGCTTGTATGCTCCTATAGTCATCGGATGACCGATGGTGAAAATTTCCCGTCCGTTGAGATCCGTTTTTGCAACCCGACCGGAATACTTGACCCACTGGCCTCCCACTCGAACGCTCCCGGCATCAGTAAGAAGAAGGTAGGGGTCGCTTTCGCTACCGCCTAGAGTTAGCCCATGGCCACCAGGGTAGGTTGTTCCCCAGGAATCAATGATCTTTCCCGTATCATCAAAGACTAGCATTTGTCTCTCAGCATGGTCTCCCAGCATGAAAATGCGCCCATCCGGTGCCTGCACTATTTCGTGACAATTCAACACTGGATAATGACGTGGACCATGTTGGTCTACCCAGTCAGTATGCAGCTCATATTGGAATTCTCCGTGCCCGAGGAGTTGTCTTTTGGTGGCCGATTTTGACTGAGTTATGACAAGGGGAGCTGCTGCTCCGACTGTTAGGGACTTTCCTATGAAGTTTCTCCGTTTCATGGTGTGACACTAAGCAATGATATCTTTTGCGACGTGTCCGTGCACGTCAGTCAGACGGAATTGCCGCCCCTGGAAGCGATAGGTTAGTTTCGTATGATCGATGCCGAGCAGGTCGAGGATCGTCGCATGCAGATCATGAACATGGAGCGGTTTTTCGGCAACGTTGAAAGCATAGTCGTCAGTCTTCCCATAGCTCATTCCGCCTTTGATACCGCCGCCTGCCATCCAGATGGAAAACGCTTTTCCGTGGTGGTCGCGCCCGTAGGCCTCTGGCTTGGGTTTACCTTGTGCGTAGGGAGTTCTCCCAAACTCGCCACCCCAAATGACTAGAGTGTCATCGAGCAAGCCACGCTGTTTGAGATCAGTGATGAGAGCGGCAGACGCTTGATCGGTATCGCGACATTGGACAGGTAGTCTACCCTGGATGTTGCCATGATGATCCCAGCCGCGGTGGTAGAGTTGGATAAACCGAACGTCGCGTTCGGCAAGGCGGCGCGCCATGAGACAGTTTCGAGCAAAGGTTCCAGGCTTACGGGCTTCTTCGCCATAGAGTTTGAAGGTGGACTCTGGCTCATCGCCGAGGTCGGCTAATTCAGGCACGCTCGACTGCATGCGGTAGGCCATTTCATATTGGGCGATACGGGTATCGATTTCGGGATCGCCGCTGAGTTCTAGAGCGGCTTCATTGAGTCGCGCCAATCCATCTAGATAGGTGCGACGTGCCTTACCGGTCATGCCTTCAGGATTCCGCAGGTAGAGCACGGGATCGGAGCCATTGCGCAGTTGCACGCCCTGATGCTTGGAGGGGAGGAACCCCGGCCCCCAGAGACGAGCAAGCAGGCCCTGACCTGAGGCGCCTTCGCTCGGAACGGAAGTCATGACGACAAAGGAAGGAAGGTCTTCGTTGGCTGATCCCAGGCCGTAGTCCAGCCATGCCCCCATGCTAGGGCGACCTGGGAGCTGACTTCCCGTTTGTAGGAAGGTGATCGCCGGATCATGGTTGATAGCATCTGACCACATGGAGTTTACTACACAGATATCATCGGCGATTTTCTGTGTATGCGGCATCAGGTCAGAGATCCGCGTGCCGCAGTTGCCCGCCTGGGTAAAGTTGAACATCGAGGGCACATAGGGAAAGCGGGTTTGGTTAGCGACCATGCCGCTGACTCGCTGTGTGCCAAAGATGGAGTCGGGAATGTCCTCATCAAAACGTTCCGCTGTTTGTGGTTTGGGATCAAGCAGGTCTGAATGGGCGGGGCCTCCCGACTGAAAGAGATAAATGACCCGCTTAGCCTTGGGGCTCTTATTGGGAAAGGAAAGTTTTCCGCCTTTAGAGAAGTAGGACGCTTTCCCCTCATTCATCAGACCTGTAAGGGCGATGGACCCGAGACCCAGAGCATTCTGGCTCAAAAACTGGCGACGGCTGTGGTAGGAATCTAGATTGTTACAATACATGACGTGAGGTGGGGGCTTTGGTTATGTGCCAGTTAGGAGTTAGTGTTTAGTTATCGTCTCGTCGAGGTTCATGAGCAGTGATACGAGAGAAGTATAGGCCGCGTGGTTGCTCGGGTCATCAGAGCTCAGTTTGGAAGCTCCGGAGGCGATGAAGCTCACCGGGTCGGCTTCATCAGTTGAAAAATCTGATCGCAAATTGGAGAGAGTCGATTGAAGGATTCCCACCTCATCAGTTCGAGGGGATCGCCCTACGACCTTGCGGAAGGCTTTCGATATACGCTCCGCGTCAGATGTGAGATTTGCGTCGGCCAAAACTGTCTTCGCAATGTGACTGGAGGCCTCAATGTAGGTAGAGTCGTTCATGAGATTTAGCGCTTGAAGTGGAGTGTTCGTTGTAGGTCGCTTGACAGCGCAAAACTCACGGTCCGGTGCGTCGAATGTGAGCATGGCAGGATGCGGAACTGTTCGTTTCCAGAAGGTGTAGAGGCTGCGGCGGTAGATGGCGCCTCCTTCAGACTGGACCCAAGTGGTGCTGGGGTAGTCAGCGCCGACCACAACGCCCTCATACAACTTCTCGGGCTGATAGGGGCGGACGCTCGGGCCGCCGATAGTCGGATTCAGCAAACCGCTAGCAAAAAGAGCTTGGTCTCGGATGATTTCTGCTGGGAGCCGCAAACGCGGACCACGGGCAAGTAAGCGGTTCTCTGGATCTGTCTGGAAGCTCTCGCGCGGAGCGCTGGAACTTTGGCGATAGGTAGATGATAGGAGGAGATTTCGGTAGAGGCTTTTTACATCCCAACCGGATTCGATGAACTCTACGGCCAAGCTATCGAGAAGTTCTGGGTGGCTCGGCCACTCTGCTTGGAAGCCGAAATCCTCTGATGTCTTTACCAATCCGATACCAAAAAGATGCTGCCACATCCGGTTGACGACGACGCGAGCGGTAAGTGGGTTTTCCCTCTGCGTCAGCCATTTAGCTAGACCTAGACGGTTTTTTGGTGCGCCCTCTGGCCAGGCCGCCAGTAGCTCCTCAGGGACATTTGGTCTGACCTTCTCTTTTGGTGCGCTGTAGAGACCGCGATCAAGAATGAAAGTCTCTCGGGCCATCTCGGCTGGGAGGTCATCCATGACCATGACAGTGGGATACTCTCGGATGATGCGAAGATGGTCAGCACGCTTCTTGTCCAGATCTGCTGCTACCGAAGCACTGGCATCAGGACCGAGGCGAGCGGCGAGTGAGCTCATCCATACATCCGCCTGTTGGACTTTGTTATCGCGAATGGCTGGGGCGGCTATCCGGGCAAACTCTTGGAACACTTCGGTATGCGAAAGAGCCTTTCCAAAAACAAGAAATTCATCAATCTTTCCTGAGAAGAATTTACGAGGCACGCCCTCTGCATGGTAAGCGCTCCCAATGTAGAAATCCCGAGTTGACTGATTCTTCTCTGTAGCCCGGTTGAGGTCGTCTGCTAGGATTCGAGTTGGTTGTTCGATCCCATTGACAAACATGCGAATCCAAGAGGCTTTAACTCTTTTTAAAACCGGATCAGGCTTAGCCCCCTCCGAGACGATTGCCACGTGAGTCCATGAGCCAGCCTGGATGGGGCTACCAGCGCTGCGGATGATTTGCGAATAGCCCGGGTATAGCTGAGCATGGCGGTATTCTATCTGACCACCGATCAGTCGGATATCGAGCCCTCTGCCGAATCCTGCAGCTTCTAGATTGTCTGAGTAGGTCGCGTTAGAAAAGATTGGCTGCTCGCCATCTATCTTGTCAGGATTGAGCCAGAAGGAGTATGTGTTGCGAGAGGACGCTCCGGTTTTGAATCGACGTTGATCGAGGAGGTAAGTCTGATCTTCTCCCACGGCATACGCCGCTCCGCTAAGTCCGGGGGCAGTTCTAGGTAGGTCTGCCTTTTTGAAAACACCGTTACTTTGCTCATTCGAATCAGGATCGATCACAACGATGGCGTCCTCTTGCTTCTCGGTTTTCCTATTGGTGTAGGTGACCTCCGGGCGCCCAGCTATTATGGCTGAGATGTCAAACTTTGGCGTAGCTTCTGTTAGCTTAGATTCGAGCTCAGCGATCTCTTGAGTGCGCGCTGCTTCCTCCTTTTGCTGCCGGCTCGTAGGAGCGGCCATTAGGGGGATGGCATTAGCAACGCGTCCATCTTCCCCGACTTCCGAGACGTTGTTGAAGAAGGCGAAGAATTCGAAATATTCCTTTTGGCTGATCGGGTCGTATTTGTGATCGTGGCATCGGGCACATTCCAAAGTCAGTCCCATCCAAGCCATTCCGAGCGTTCTCACACGGTCGGCTACATACTCGACACGATATTCTTCATCAATAATGCCGCCCTCAGAGTTGATGACGTGATTTCGGCCAAATCCAGTGGCAATTTTCTGCTCAATTGTGGCGTTTGGGAGTAGATCACCGGCCAGCTGCTCGGTGATGAACTGGTCGTAGGGCATGTTGCTGTTGAAGGCCTCGATAACCCAGTCTCGCCAACGCCACATCTGGCGCGCCGAGTCGTTGTTAAACCCATGGGTATCCGCGTATCTGGCGACATCCATCCAATCTATAGCCAAACGCTCGCCCATATGTGGGCTAGCTAGCACCTCGTCGACAGCCGCTGCGTATGCTGACTCGCCGCCCGATTTTACAGCGCTTAGGAATGCGTCGATAGCCGTTGGTGTAGGAGGAA
>JAHDIL010000076.1:508-7597 GCA_020630835.1 Verrucomicrobiota bacterium | reverse complement strand
GCCATGCAGGAGTTGGTTGTTCCCAAATCAATTCCAAGTATTTTACTCATAAGGTGTAGTATTTCGGGTTTATTTTTCTAACTCGATTCGCTTCTATGCAAGTTAGGGGCCAGCCATAGCAACTTTTTCTCAAACCCTTTACTACCAACGCTTTAAAGACATTTAATACGGAACGCTCAGCTATTCCATTTTGCGCCAGTCCCGCCAAAGTGGCGCATACCCCGACTATCGTGAGCCAATTTGGCTCTAATTGCGCAGAATGGCACATAATGATCTAAGTCGCTGAGTGGAAGGGATAATCACGAAAAGGATGAGTTGTTTTCAAGACAAGGGTGCTAGCGGCACTCCGCCGTATTTGAGAGCTTGCGTCGGGTTCCCCTTCCTTCTACGCTTTGTTTCTTCTGCTGTATGGAACGTTATAGCTACTTTATCCGCCGACTACTTTTGATGATCCCGACCTTTATTGGGATTACGCTAACCAACTTCCTCTTGATCAACATGATCCCCGGGGGACCAGTAGAGCAGCGGTTGGCTCAACTCCGAGGCATAGGAGAAGGTGGCGAAGCCTCCAGTGGGGGCGCGGCGAGCGATGGCGGCAGTGCTGCGGGGCGCATCCTTGAGCAACAGAAAAAAGCACTCGAGAAGCAATACGGCTGGGACAAGCCCCTGCCGGAGCGCTACTACCACTATCTCGTCACGAATAAGATCGGCCTGCAGGCGCGTAGTTCTAAATACACCAACAAGACAGTCTGGGAGCTTATCAGGGAGCGCATCCCCATCTCGCTCACCTTTGGCATTACAGGTTTCGTGCTTACGTATCTAATCTGCGTCCCGCTAGGTATCGCCAAAGCCCTACGAAATGGCACGGCCTTCGATGTCGCCTCGTCTATAGTCGTGCTCGTGCTCTATGCGATCCCGGCTTTTGCCTTCGGCATGATCTTAAAAACGCTTTTCTCTGGCACTTCCGACACCTTTTACGATATTTTCCCGATCGGGGGCTTTCGTTCTGAAAACTGGGATGACCTTTCGACTTGGAACAAGATGAAGGACCAGGTCCACCATATGTTTCTGCCCGTGCTTTGCTATGTGATCGGAAACTTCGCCGTTCTGACTATTCTGATGAAAAACTCCCTACTGGATCAAATCGGTCAGGATTATGTGCGAACCGTGCTGGCAAAAGGTGGGACCATGCAGATAGCCGTGTGGCGACACGCGCTGCGCAATGCACTGATTCCCATCGCAACGGGGATCGGTGGCATACTCAGCCTCATGTTTGCCGGGTCGGTGCTTATTGAGAAGGTTTTTGCCATCAATGGTCTAGGCCTGCTATCACTCGATGCCATCACCGGTAGAGACTATGCGGTCTTTATGGGCATTCTCGGTATCACCTCTATCTTTGCGCTGTTAGGCCGTATCGTATCAGACTTCGCCTACGTCTTGATCGATCCACGCATCAGTTTTGGGAAACAGTCATAATCACTCGATCATCTCTCCGAAATGGCTTTCTCCCTAATCTCCATTCTCGACCCGAATACGCGCCGGCGACTCCGCCGATTCGTTGCGATCAAGCGGGCGAAATGGTCACTCTACCTGCTACTGGCGATCTTTATCATCAGCTTACTGTCGAATTTTATCGCCAACGATAAGCCGCTCCTGGTGAAGCACCCGGGCGGTCTGGCTATTCCAGTTTTCTTTTTTTACCCAGAGTCTGAGTTTGTAGAAGACGGTGCCGGCACTGAGGCGAACTACAAAAACCTGAGTAACTCAGCCCTTTTCGACGGCAAGAGCGCAAACTGGATGCTTTGGCCACCCATTCCCTTTGGACCACGAGAAAGTCTCCCCCAGGACAAAATCGGTCTCAACGCGCCGCTAACGATCGAGATTCAGCCTGAGTTAAAACTAGCGTCGATCGATATGGACCCCGATTTCGTGATTCGCAGAAGTCGAGGCGCGGCACCTTTTTTTGCAGTCACGAGCGATCGTGAACTGATAGGCAGAAAGATTTCAGAAACCCTTGCTCTCCCCGATGAGGCAGAAGAAACACTACGAAGACACTTCGCTAACCAAGCAAGTCCTGCAGCAGAGTTTGCGACAGAGGATGGCTATCTCCTTTCCATTCCTGAATACAAAGAACGGTCTCGCGCCCGCTCCCTAGCCAGCATTTCTCTGATTGAGCCTCCTCGCGAGGGCCAAGCACTGGAGCTAAAGCTCCTGCCGAATGATCCTTTTCCCAGCAAGCTCAGACTGGCAGGTAACGATCTACCTGCAGAAATATTGGAGTCGTTGAAAGAGCGAGCCGTGGCCTCGCAAGAGACCATACAGCCTCCCCTCACCTTCTCGACCCCAGTCGGCAATTTCCGAGCTACCTTTGACAAGGAGCTAGTTAAATTCCCCTTTCGTCCAGTCCGTGGCCATGTCTTCGGCCTAGACGACACGGGACGCGATGTCGGCGTGCGCATCCTGTATGCCACCCGCTTGGCTCTCCTCTTTGGTCTGATCCTAGTCTTAGTAACCTACACGGTGGGTATCATCATAGGGGCACTGCAGGGATTCTTTGCGGGGAAAGTCGATATGTTCGGCCAGCGTTTCATCGAGATCTGGGAGGCTCTCCCCTTTCTCTTTATCATGATATTCGTTAGTGATGTTTATGGGCGTGGTTTCGGCATCCTGTTGCTGGTCTACGGGGTTTTTAACTGGATTGGTATTTCCTATTACATGCGGGCAGAATTTTTGAAGCTCCGGAGTTTCCCCTTCGTCGAATCTGCCAAGGTCATGGGGATCAACCGCCTACGTATTATGTTCTCCCACATTTTACCGAATGCACTTGTGCCAGTCATCACCTTTTTTCCATTTGCCCTGGTTGGCGCCATCGGATCGCTCACCGCTCTGGATTACCTGGGCTTTGGACTGCCTGCGGGTTCGCCTAGTTGGGGAGATCTGCTCAGCCAAGGTCAGACCTACCCGTATGCGTGGTGGCTCATCCTCTACCCCTCGATCGCTCTTTTCATCGTAAGCCTGCTAGGCATATTCATCGGAGAGGGAATACGCGCCGCATTTGACCCAAAGAACAGCGCTCACCTCGAATAATCACTGCTATTTTTCCTCATGTCTGAAGCGCTTCTCCAAGTAAAAGACCTGCATATATCCTTCGATGTTGATGGCAAACGCTCACCAGCGGTGGAAGGCTTCTCGTTCGAGGTCTACCCCGGCGAGATCGTCGGTCTTGTAGGGGAATCCGGCAGCGGAAAGTCGGTCAGCGCTATGTCGACCCTGCGGCTCATCCCGACGCCGCCAGGTGTTCTCGAGAGGGGCGAGATCCTGTATAAAGGCGAAAATTTGTTATCGATGCCCATTGCTGATCTGCGCAAGGTGCGAGGGAGTGAGATCAGCGTCATTTTCCAAGAGCCTATGACAGCGCTCTCTCCGCTGCAGACAGTTGGCGCACAGCTAGCCGAAACGTTGCGTATTCATCAAGAGTTAAGCAAAGAGCAAGCCTGGTCAGAAGCCGTAGGCTGGCTGCGCAAAGTTGGAATCCCTGAGCCGGAGGAGCGCGCCAAGGCCTATCCCTTTCAGTTCTCTGGGGGTATGCGCCAACGGGTAATGATCGCCATGGCGCTTATTCTCAAACCGCGACTGATCATTGCAGATGAGCCGACAACGGCACTCGATGTGACGCTACAGAAGCAAATCTTCGACCTCATCCTCGAAATGAAAGCGGATGAGACAAGCATACTCTTTATCACCCACGACATGGGTGCCATCTGGGAGCTAGCAGATCGCGTTTTGGTAATGAAAAACGGGCGCGTCGTCGAGCGAGGCGAGACCGAGACCTTGTTCGCTGATCCTCAAGAAGACTATACCCGAAACCTGCTTTCCGCTGTGCCACGGCTGACCGATGAACCGCTGCAGCGGCGCCCCTACCCGGAGGATGAGAGCCCGTTGTTAAACGTGCGGAACCTACGCACCTGGTTTCCGATCAAGCGAGGCGTGTTCGCCAGAACGGTCGGACATGTCAAAGCCGTCGACGACGTATCTTTTTCCATTTACGAAGGCGAATGCTACGGTCTCGTTGGCGAGTCTGGGAGCGGCAAAAGCACCATCGGCCGGACTATACTCGGACTTGAGACAGCCCGCACTGGCGAGCTGATCTACGCGGACAAACATGACCTGACCAAATTGAGCCGAAAGGAGATGCGGCCTTTTCTACAGGACCTACAGATGATTTTTCAGGATCCCTTTTCCTCACTGAATCCTCGATTGACGGTGCTGGAACTCCTCACAGAGGGATTAGTCGAGCATAACATCCTGAAGGGCTCACGCCCAGAGGGCTCACTGGCTGAAAGAAGTAGGTTTGCCAGAGGACGCCATGAGCCGCTATCCACATGAATTTTCCGGAGGGCAGCGACAGCGGATCTGTATTGCTCGAGCTATTGCCGTTGAGCCGAAGTTCGTCGTCTGCGATGAGGCTGTTTCAGCTCTCGATGTAACCATTCAGGCGGAGGTTATCGACCTGCTGATGGAGCTGAAAGATAGGTTGCGCTTATCCTACCTATTTATCTCGCACGACCTTAGCGTAGTGAAGCGTATTTGTGATCGGACTATGGTTCTGCAAGCGGGTAAGTGCGTGGAAGAAGGACTAACCTCTGACCTCATCGACAACCCAAAGAATGCTTACACGCAACGGTTGCTTGAGGCTGTGCCCATTCCTGGGGATGCTAACAAGCGACTGCGACAGACAGGCTAGACGTAGTCGAAAACTCATGATGTGACCCGTTTCAGCATACACGATGCGGCGGCTCACAAGAGCTCTCGTCACTCCGCAGCTTCCTATTCATGGCGCCCCTTTCAGAGGACACCTAGCCTTCTTGCAACCATCTCGACCTAGCGGGGTTGACTCCTCCTGTATGAGAGCACTACACGTTGGGATCGGCTGCTATATAGCTTTGATGGGGGCCCTTAGCTTTGCGCAGCGCGGACCCGATCGAGCACCTGAAGTGGGCGCTAACATTCCGGCTTTGAGCGCTACCAGCCTCGACGGAAAAACAACTATCAGTCTATCCGAGCCGACTCGATTAACCGTCCTCATCTTCGGATCCCATACCTGAGGCCCCTTCACTCGCCAAGCCGTGCGCTTGGAACAAATCTACCAAGAATATAAAGATCACGCTGACTTCTACCTGATCTATTTAAAAGAGGCTCACGCTATTGATTCGCGTCGCCCGTCGCGCACCGTGCAAATAGCTCAACACAAAACCTTCGAGGAGAGACAGGCAGCTGCTGCCTCCTGCGCAGAAACCCTTGCCTTTACCATGCCTATTCTAATTGATGATATCGACAATACGGTGGGCGATGCCTTCAGCGGACATCCAGATCGGTTATTTATCCTACATCCGGATGGAACAATCTCTTACCGAGGCGACCATGGTCCTCATGGCTTTGATGTTGAGGAGATGCGATCTGCTCTGAAACAGCTAGTTGACGCTGAATAGCCATCAGTCCAAGGCTAATTCGCAAGCCGAGGGCATGCGGCTGAACCCGAGTATGTCAGCGGAGCAGAAAGCAACAAGAGGCCGGACGCCCGCCCCAAAACCAGCGTCGCAATCGCCCAGTTTTTCACGGAGCCCAGGAAGGCATCCTAACGCCGATGAGAAGTAGCCGAAACCCTAACGTGGGTCTGGCCCCTTCACATAATATTGCCCTGCATCTTTGGCGGCTATGCAGTCTGCAGACTCAGCCTTCCATTGGGCAAAGTGATCACTAGCCTTATGATCAAGAAAGGCCTCTCGCGAGGTGTAAAGTTCGTAAATGGCGAACTTCTTGGGGTCATCGACATGCTGAGACCACTCCCACTTGAGACACTCATCTTCTTGACGGGTGTGTGCAGCATTATTCTCGAGAGCCTTAATCAGGGACTGCTCTTTGCCTTCGACAGCTTCTAGGGTAACAACTACAGCAAACATTACAGATCGTGCGTTCCAATTATCGCTACAGTGACCTTAAAACATACCAGGAGGTAATCCCATCCCGGCGGTCATCTTGCCCATTTCATCTTGCATGGCTGCTTTACTTTGATCTATAGCCTGCTTGACCCCACTCAGGACGAGATCCTCCAACATCTCAACATCCTCGGGATCGACAACAGCAGGATCGATTTTAATAGAGATGACCTCACCACCGCCATTGGCGACAACGGAGATCTTTCCTCCACCGACAGAGGACTCGAACTCCTTTTCTGCCATCTCAGCCTGCATTTCGCCCATCTTCTTCTGCATCTGCTGGGCCTGCTTCATCATCTTTGCGATATTCATATGAAGAAATGGTAGCGGGTTTGCGCCTAAGGAAAAGAGGAAATTTCTCACTCAGCAAAGCCTAGTCGCTCTGCTTGAGCAGCCGTAATAGCCGAGACTATTTTTATCAAATAAACAGCTGAGCCAATCATGATTACTGAAGAAATCATCATGCACACGATGAGGAACGTCGAGTAATCTGTGGGCTGAGGATTCAACTCACCCGCGAACGCCGCACTCATCGATCGCCAACCATTCTCGATACCTCCGGCCATGGCTATGACACCTGAAACGATCCAAGTAGTCCACCAGACTGAGAGAAGCTTTGCCTTCTCCTTCAGTTCGCTGCTGGAGAAAGTCGACTCCGCTATCTGCCTCATTCCCTGAAAGGGCTTCCACAAATGAGCAATCGGGATGAAGTAAAAACCAGCGCACCAGCCTGGAGACATCTGCATCGTTTCCGGGTTGAGCAGGGCTGCATTTTTAGCAGTCCGCACCTTCCAGATCAGGTAGAAAACAACCAGCAAGGTATAAACAAGCTGCGAAATTCCACTCATCACCATGACAAAGCCAAAAGAAAGCAAGTTAGGATTAAGAGGGTCAATATCGACGAAGTAGACCGGCAAATTTAGTAAGGAAAAGACTGCGATTAGAATGAGGAAAATCCTTGTTAACTTGGCCATTGAGCGTGTGTCATAGTAAGCGTCGGTGGGAGAAACCCCATGAGCGCTGGCAACAGTCCCTCCGGATTCCTCCATACGCTGAGCGAGCTCCTCTTTATTCTCAGCCGTCACCCACCGGT